>JBKGHI010000020.1:0-63618 GCA_046520405.1 Myxococcus sp. 1LA | reverse complement strand
GCCACGGCGCCCGCGGCCAAGGCGACGGAGAATGGCTGCGCGCGGCCCGAGGTGGCGGAGACAACCCCGGCACAGCAGGCGGGCTCCGTGGTTCCGGCGGTGGGCGCGCCTCGGTCGAGGCGGCTTCGACGGGGATGGCGGCCCCGGCGGAGGCGGTGGCCTCCGAGGTGAAGGCCCCCGCTGGGACGGCTGACGCGGTGGCGATGCCCGCTGCTGGGACGGCGGTGGACGTGGCCTCGACGGTGAAGCCCGCCGCTGGCACCGCTGGCGTGGTGGTGAAGCCGGCGGGTGGCGCTCCGATGGATGTGGCGTCGACGGTGAGGCCCGCCGCTGGCGCGCTGGTGAAGCCCGTGGTGGGACCGTGGACGTGGCCGCGCCCGTGAAGCCCGCTGCCGCCGTCAACGTGGCCTCGACGTCCGTGTCCGCCGCTGGTGCTCAGGGCGCTGGCGCGGAGCAGGCGGCTTCCGACAAGACGCCTTCCGCCGCCCCACTGCCCCGGGAGAGCGGGGAGGGCGCCGCGGGCGTCACCCACGGCCGCTGAGCTGTCCTCAACCGGCCATGCAGGCTCGGGCCCCGTGTCTCCCTTGCGGCGACACGGGGCTCGTTCGTTCTGGAGTGTGGTAGGCACGGGCCGTCCATGGCGTCTCCCCCGTACAAGGGCCGCTCGCTGGCCCACAAGGCCCGTCAGCGCTCCCCCGGCCACCACTACAACGCGAGCTTCATGTCCGCCGCCGACCGCGCGGAGACCTTGAGCTGGCTCGCGACGCTGCACCCGCTCTGGGAAGAGCGCTACTCCAAGCACTTCCCACCCCCACCGGGGCAGTCGCAGCGGCGTCTGCTCCGGCCGGTGTATTGGCTCGGCAACTGGCAGTTCGCGTGCCTCGACTACTACCACCCGCCCAAGGGCGTGCTGAACCGCTGCGTCCAGGCCGAGCCCTTCCCGGCCGTGCTCCAGCGCCAGGTGATGAAAATCGAGGAGCTGGCGCGGCGGATGTATCGCGGGCCGGACATGCCTCCTCGCTGGCACCTCAACACCTGCCTGGTGAACTTCTACGGCAGCCGGTTGGAGGACGGGCGCTGGGTGGACACCGCGCGCGTGGGCGAGCACAAGGACTTCGAGCCCGGCCCCGTGGCCTCGCTGTCCTTCGGTGAGCGCGCCCTCATCCAGTTCGTCACCTCCACCCGCCCGGGCGAGCGCGACGCCGTGGTGCTGGAGCAGTGGCTGGATGACGGCTCACTCCAGCTCTTCGGCGGCGCGCGCTGGAAGGACCAGACGTTCCACCGCGTGCAGCGGGTGGACACGCGCACGGGCAAGACGCTGGCGCCGGAGCTGCCGGACTTCCGCACCCGCCGCATCAACCTCACGTTCCGCTACGTGCCGGACGAGCACGTCATTCCCTTCGCGGCGCTCACGCCCGAGGCACGTGAGGACGTGCGGCCCTACATGGCACAGCTCGCCCAGGACAGCGCCTTCTTCCGAGACGCCCTCGCGCGCGAGACGCCGGGCACGGCGGCCTGACGCAAGGCCGCTCCGTGCCTACGAGCGCCGCTTGCCGTGCGAGCGCGCGTGCCGCCCCGGTGCCTGGTCCGGCGTGCGCTTCGACTGCCCGTGGTCCTTCTGCGGAGGGCCCGGGTCCTTCTGCGCGGCGAGGAAGGCCTCCCACGCCTCCTTGAAGACGGGGTCCTCGCGCGGCACCTGGACGCGGGGAATCTCCGAGCGCATCAGGTGCTCGATGCGCGTGATGACCTGTCCCTCGCGCGTCGTGGCGAAGGTCGAGGCGATGCCGCTGGCGGCGGCGCGGGCCGTGCGGCCGATGCGGTGCACGTAGTCCTCTGGGGCATGGGGCAGGTCGTAGTTGATGACGTGGCCCACGTCCTCCACGTCGAGCCCACGCGCCGCGATGTCGGTGGCCACGAGGCAGCGGTAGGTGCCGTTCCGGAAGCCCTCCATGGCCTGCTTGCGCTGGTTCTGCGTGCGGTCCGCGTGCAGCACCGCGGTCCGGTGTCCCGCGCGCTGGAGCGCTCGCTGGACCTTGTCCACGCGCTCCTTCGCCCGGGTGAACACCAGCGCCGTCGCCGAGTCCTGGGCCAGCAGGGTGAGCAGCAGCGGCGTCTTCTCCTCGGGCCGGAGGAAGTACAGCCGTTGCTCGGCGCGCTCGGCGGGTGTGCCGCTGCGGGTGACCTCCAGGCGGACGGGATTGTACAGCCGGCTCTTGGCGAAGCGGGTGACGTCGGGGCCCAGCGTCGCGGAGAACAGCAGCGTCTGCCGGCGGCGGGGCAGGTGGGCGACGATGCGTTCGAGCTGCGGCAGGAAGCCCATGTCGAGCATCCGGTCCGCTTCATCCAGCACGAGCGCTTCCAGGTGCGGGAAGCGGACGTCGGTGTTCTCCATCAGGTCCACCAGCCGCCCAGGCGTGGCGATGACGAAGGAAGGCAGCGTCTTCAGGGCATTGACCTGCGCGCCCATGTCCTCGCCGCCAATGACGGTGGCGTGGGTGAGGCGGCGGGGCTCCGCGAAGAAGCGCACGGGTTCGGCGATCTGCTGGACCAGCTCTCGCGTGGGGGCCAGCACCAGCGCGAGCGTGCCCTTCTTGCCCGCGAGCCGTTCCACCAGGGGGACGACATACGCGGCCGTCTTGCCTGTTCCGGTGGCCGCGCAGCCGATGACATCCCTGCCGGCGAGTGCTGGAGGGATGGCCTGCTGCTGGATGGGAGTGGGCTGCGTGAAACGCGCGCGGCGCAGGGCGCCCAGCGTCTCCCGCGAGAGGCCCAGATTGTCGAAGGAGTCGCTCACGGCTTGGGGGTACCACGTCGCGAGGCCTCGTGGGAAAGGGCCTCGCGGGGCATGCGCCGTGATTCCCGCCCGCCAGGAGGGCATGATGGCCGGATTGGAACATCCGATGCCCTTCACCTCGCTGCCCGTGGTCCTGGACACCAACGTGGTGCTGGACCTGTTCGTGTTCGATGACCCCCACACACGCCCGCTGGCCGAGGCGCTGGCGGAGGGGACGCTGACCGCCTGGACGGACGCGGACACGCTGGCGGAGCTGGGTTACGTGCTGGCCTCGCGCAACTTCCAGCCCGGCCTGGGCGCGCCGCAGCGGACCGCCGCGTTCGAACGCTACCGGGCCCTGGTCCACATGGCGCCGTCCCCCGAGTCCGTGCCCACGCCGTCGTTGCCTCGCTGCCGGGACCGGGACGACCAGAAGTTCCTGAGTCTGGCCGCACGCGCTGGAGCGGCGTGGCTGGTGAGCAAGGACAAGCGGGTGCTGTCCATGGCGGACCGTGCGGGCCTGTCTTTCGCCATCCTCACGACCCGGCAGGCCGTGGCCCGCCTACCACCCAGGGGGTAGATACACGCCGCCCCATCCGGAACATCTTGTGCGTCGAGTTGCACACGCACTCGAACCCCAAGCGAGAGAACATGTTCCGGATTGCGATGGTCGCGGCGCTGGCCCTGTCCACCCTCATTGGCTGCGGTGGAGATGACGACAACCCTGGTGGCACGCCGCAGAAGGTGACGTGCGACGCCTCGAATTGCGCCGGGTGTTGTTTCAACAATGTCTGTCAGACGGGGACGTCGGCCTCGGCCTGTGGAAAGTCCGGCGCGGTGTGCCGGGCCTGCAGCAGTGCCCAGGTGTGCAAGGCGGACCAGACCTGCGGCGTGGACCCGGAGAGTGTCTGGCGCGTGCAGCCCGTGTCGGCGCAGATTACCGCCACGAACAATGGCTCTGCGTGGGACGGGGATGCCTCGCCACCCGATGTGTTCGTCGCGATGCTGTGTCCTGGCTCCACGGCCGAAAGCAGGACCCCCGCTGTGGAGAGCTACACCCCGGCGTGGACGACCGGTGGATGCACGGCGCGAGCAGGCCAGTTGATGGCGGAGCAGTGGGTGTTCCGCCTGTTGGACTATGACGTGACGTTCAACGACACCATCACCGACGTCTTCGGTGCTCGCTTCACCGAGCAGAACTTCTCCGAGGGCACCGTCTCCTACGGGGCTGCCGGCGGCATGACGTCGCTGACGGTGCGGCTCGAAAAGCAGCCCTGAGCACCAGGGCTGAAGCACGCGCGGCGGACCCGGAGAGGATTTCCGGGCCCGCCGCTGGCGTCACGCCGTCAACGCGACTCAGGCCCGGGTCGCCGGGCGGTAGCGCAGCACCTGGATTCGGGTGTCGGAGACGAGGAAGCTGGTGATGGCCGTCGGAGTCACCTTGCCGTTCGTCTCGCCCCAGTCGATGACGTGGATGCGCAGGGAGATGGTGCCCTCCATCATGATGTCGGCGTGGTCGTTGGTGAGCACGACATCGGCCTTGTCGCCCGCGTAGGTGACGAGCGTCTGGCGGAAGGCGTACCAGGACTCACGGCTCCCGGAGAGCTCGGACTTGCCACGCAGGAAGGCCGTGGGGCGGGCGAGCGTGCCCTGGAGGAAGTCGCCACCGGTGCTCTGGTGCCTGAGCTTCTCGGCCAGGGGGAGCTTGCCTTCGCCGCAGCCCGTGCACTCGCCATCGCAGTTGCAGTCGTAGTGGTCTTCGCCCTTGCCCTCCGCGGCGCGGCGCTTCTCGCACTCGCTGATGCAGGCCTTGGCCTGCTGGGCCTCCTGCTTGTTCAACTTGTCGATGGCCGCTTTTATCTGCGCCTGGTTGGTATCCGCCTCGAAGAAGGACACGTCACCCAGGTGGAGCAGGCCCGCGCTGTGCGCGAGGCCGTCGTGCTCCATGGCGGAGAGGGCCGTGCGGGCCGCGGCCGTCTGGGCCTTGGACCTGGAGGGCTTGACGCGGGTCCACTTCGCGCGCGCCTCGGAGTCCTGGCCCTGGTAGTCGAGGCTCGCTCGGTCGAAGAGCTCGGCCACCTTCTTCGCGCGCTCCAGCGCCGACTTGTAGCTGCCCTTCACCGGCACGGAGGAGAACAGTCCGACGGCGTAGGTCATCCCGCGCGGCGGCTCGTAGTCATCGTAGGAGCGCTCCAGCGTGAACAGGGTTTCCTGCGTGTAGCGGGGCGCCCACTCCATCTTGGAGTCGTTGCCGCCGCGGGCGGCGGCCTGCTTCCGTTCGAGCGCGAAGGCGCGGACCTGCTCGAGGGCCGCGGCCTCGGCCTCCGGCTTGTAGGGGTCCTCCCCCTCTACGTACACGCGCAAGTCACTGACGCAGGTGTCGTCGTACGACGTGCCGGGATAGGTGGAGGCAATCGTGAGCCGCACGCCGTGGACCTTGTTCGGCACGGGCAGGCGGACCTCCTGCCAGCCGAGCACGTCCTTCAGCTCCGTCTCCAGCGCCTTGCCCGTGACCAGGGGCCCCGTCTCCCCCTGGACCAGTGGCTCCAGCTTCACCTTGCGTGGCCGGGCGTTGGCGCGGAAGAGCTTGTCGGACTTCTGGAAGCCATTGCGGATGAACAGGCGATACGTCTTCGCGCGCGTCAACTCCGGGCCCCACCACTCCAGGGCTTCGCCTTCGCCGCGGCCCTTGGCGCCTTCCACCCAGGCCGTGGCCGGGTCGTCATCCGCGATGTAGAGCGGCAGATAGTTCTGCGCGTGCTTGTTCCAGCCATTCTCCAGGAAGGACGAGGCCGTGACGCGGCGCGGATGCAGCCGGTTGGCGCCACTGGCATCGGGTTCGAGCAGGACAGGCGGCGCTGCGGCGAGGATGAGCGACAGGAGAATCATGGCTTGCGCTCCTTCGGGGTGTGGGACGGCGGAAAGGGTTGCAGGGGCGAGGCCCACAGCACGAGCTGGGACAGGCCCGGTGGGTAGAGCCCGGAGTCTTCCTGCTCCCGAGACACGAGGTGATAGACGACGCGCGCGTAGCGAGCCCCCGCAGGAAGCGGCACCTGGCGTGTCTCTCCCGGAAGCAGGCGGGTGTCCTCCACCGCGCCCAGGTGGGGCAGGGGCTCGTGAGGCCACTCCCGCACCTCCAGGGCGCGGCCGAACGTGGCCACGGTGCGGGTGGCTTCGAAGAGGGGCTCCTCGGAGACCTCCACGCTCACCCAGCGCATGACGTCACCCGAAGGGAACGCGTGGCCCACCTCGCGTGTGGAGGCGAGAAGCGACGCGCCCGCCTGTTCCACCCGGAGCGCCGCCTTCAGCGACTCGGTGCGCCGCGTGCCGCCCAGGCCGTGGTCGCCTCGGGGCATGTGGCAGGACGTGCAGTGGCGCGTGTCTCCGCTCTGGGTTTGCCAGCGGCGCCACTCGCCCACGGTGTCCTGCTGAAGCTGCGTCGAGGACAGGCGCACCCGGTGGCCCGCGCTCGTCACCACGGGGAAGCCGAACTGGTGGCAGCCCGCGCAGGGCATCCCCGGGGGCTGGCCTTCGTTGCCCGTGGGCGCGTGGCAGCCGGCGCAGGTGACGCCATGCTCCTCGGGCGGGCTGTCCTTGGGAAGCGGGCCTCGCTCCAGGTTCCGGGCGAGTGGTGCGTGACATTGCACGCACCAGCCGGGACGGTCCTCGGTCAATGCCACCTGGAAGACGTCGTCCACGCGGGCCGTTGCATGTCCACTGTTCCGCCAGGCCTCCACCTGGGGTGCGTGACATTCCGCGCAACGCTGGACGCTCCAGTCCGGCAGGCCATGCGGTGCGGGCCCCACGTCCATGCGCGCGGTGCCCTTGGGAAAACGCGCCGTGGGGGCCGTGGCCAACAGCGAACAGGTGAAGAGGATGAGCGCGGACACGGTGGACTCGCACTGTAGGCGTGTTTGGGAGGGGCGCGGTACAACTCCTCACCTATGAAAGCGTATGAAATCCAGGCGGGATTCGGATTGGACAAGCTGGTGCAGGTCGAGCGGCCCGACCCGACGCCCGGCCCCATGCAGGTGCGGGTGCGGGTGAAGGCCACCAGCCTGAATTCACGTGACCTGATGATGGTGGAGGGGCGCTACAACCCTCGGCAGAAGCTGCCCCTGGTTCCCAACTCGGATGGGGCGGGCGTGGTGGACGCGGTGGGGCCTGGCGTGACGCGGGTGAAGCCAGGCGACCGGGTGATGAGCCTCTTCGCCCAGGCATGGAGCGCCGGAGAGCCAACCCGCGCCGCGCAGGTGAGCACGCTCGGCGGTCCGCTGGACGGGGCGCTCGCGGACACGGTGTTGCTGCACGAGGACGGCGCGGTGCCCACGCCGGCCTATCTCTCCGACGAAGAGGCCGCGACGCTGCCGTGTGCGGCCGTGACGGCGTGGAGCGCGCTGGTCACCCATGGGGCGCTCAAGGCCGGAGACACCGTGTTGCTTCAGGGCACCGGCGGTGTGTCCATCTTCGCGTTGCAGATTGCGCGGCTGATGGGCGCGCGAATCATCATCACCTCCAGCAATGACGCCAAGCTGGCGCGTGCCCGGGCGCTGGGCGCGCACGAGGGCATCAACTACGTGACGACGCCGGACTGGGACAAGGCGGCGCGCGCGCTGACCGGCGGCGTGGGCGTGGACCACGTGGTGGAGGTGGGCGGCGCGGGGACCTTCGAGAAGTCCCTGCGCGCGGTCCGGCCTGGTGGCACGGTGTCTGTCATTGGTGTGCTCAGCGGCGGCGCGGGTTCGGTGCCGCTGACGCCCATCCTGATGCAGAACCTGCGGGTGCAGGGCATCTTCGTGGGACACCGTCAGAGCTTCGATGCGCTCAACCGGGCCTTCGCGCTGCACACGGTGCGCCCGGTGGTGGACCGCGTGTTCGACTTCTCCGACGCGCGCGCCGCTTTCGAGCACCTCAAGAGCGGGTCGCACTTCGGCAAGGTGGTCATCCGGGTGCCGTGAGACATCACCTGTTTCCCCAGACGGGCTCACTCCCTCCGTGTGCGCAGGTTCACTTTTTGTGGGCGCACCTGTATTGTTTCAGTGTCGCTTCAGCAGCGACAGAGGGGGAGTCCACATGGTCGCAGGGAAGATCATCAAAGAGGTTGCCAAGGTCATTGGCAGTGGCGTGGCCTACGACGTCATCAAGGAGGGGGCCAAGGCGGTCGCGGACAAGGCCTGGGAGGGGCATGACCCGAACAAGCGGCCTTCACCGCAGCCGGGGCCGAACCGGCCCAAAGCGCCCGAGGCCAAGCAGCCACCGACCAAGATGCCCGTGGCGGGGCCTCGTCCCAAGCCGGGACGCTGAGCGTCCTTCAGGCACCGGCGTCTTTCAGGCCGGTGCCAGTCTCGGTGCAATCAGGTGAGGGCCCCGGAGCGGCGGACGCTGCTCCGGGAGTCCCAACGACGGCTCAGGAACCCGCTTCGTGCGAGCCGGGGTCGGATGAGGAGGCCGGACGGGCCACGTAGGAGACCTGGGGCCCGCCAGGCCGAGGTGAACGCGGGCCTCCTCGGCCCTGGGACTGGCGCTGCTGCCGAGGACCACCGTCATTGCCGCCGTTCCCGGGGCGGGGCTCGCGAACCTGGTTCTGCGCGGGAGCACCGGGAGCGGCGCGCGTCTCGACGCCCGGTTCCTGCCGGCCACTGCCGCGCCGCTCGTTCCGGTCGGAGCGCGGTCCACCGCCACGAGGGCCGTTACCCTGGCTCATCGGTGAGCCGAGAGCGTCCCCGCGAGGCTCGTTCCTCGGCGGACGGGCGTTGCCGAACACGCGCTTCTCGGCGCCGGAGGCTTCTGAATCGCCATCGCGTGTGTTGAATCGAGGCGGCCTGCCATTGCGCGCTTCGTTCTGCCGGGGGCTTCCCGAGGAGGCGCCCTCCGCGAGCGGTTCATGCGACAGGGGGCTGCCCGTGCCGCCACCGTCGGCGCGCGGCTCGTTCTGACGCCAGCCTCCGTTGTCACGACGCCCGTTGGCGCGCGTGCCATCAGCCGTCGCACCGTTCGCGCGTTGCTCGTTCTGGCGAGGACCGCCTTGGAACCGGCCGTTCGCACGCGGCTCATTCGAGCGCGAGCCACCCTGAGGAGCGCCATTCAAGCCACGCGGCTCATTCGAGCGCGAGCCACCCTGGAAGGCGCCATTCACACCACGCGGCTCATTCGCGCGTGAGCCCCCCTGGGGAGCGCCGTTCACGCCACGGGAATCGTTCGAGCGATAGCCGCCTTGGGGTGCCCCATTGGCGCCACGCGTTTCATTCGAGCGCGGGCCGCCCTGGTGCGCTCCGTTGGCGACACGTGGCTCATTGGAGCGCGGGCCCCCTGAGGAGCACCATTCGAGCGCGGCCCACTCTGGGGGCGCGCCATTCGCGCGCGGCTCGTTCGAGCCCGGTCGCGCAGGCCCTCCGCCACCCATCCGCTGCCCGTTCGGCGGCCGAGCGCCATTGCCGCCACCACTCCGCGGCGGCGGCCGGCCTCCTCCTGCGCCGCGACTTGCGTCCACCCCGAGGCGGAGGCGCCGCCACCGCGGGCTTGCCACGCTCGCCGCCGCCCTGCCGGAGCACCAGCGCCTCCAACTCGCGAAGCTCGGCCTCGGCGGCCTCCTCGGGCGTCATCTCACGCTGGGGAGCGGCGGCCTGCTCGACCACCGGTGCGGGCTGCGGGGGCGGCCGGAAGCCGCCACGGCGCTCATCATCCTGGGGCCGGAAACCCTGGCCCTTGGCGCCACCGCGTCCGTTCTGCCGAGGCCCCTCGCGGAAGTTGCCCGACGGCACGAAGTCCGGGGTGAGCTCCCGGCGCACGTAGGCATTCCAGATTTCGCCCGTCTCGCCTGCGGCGCCATGCAACCAGGGCGCCGTCGCCGCGAGGAAGTTGCGGACGTTGTCCAGGTCGCGGCGGAAATAGAACTCCGCGCGGTTGTTGCGCGCGGCCGCTACCGTCTGCGGGAAGTCGATGATGACCGGCCCCGCATAGCTCATGAGGATGTTGTACGGCGACAGGTCGCCGTGGATGAGGTCGGCGCACAGCATGTTGACGACCTGTGCCCGCAGGTCCACGTAGAGCGCGTGTGCGTCCTCGGGGGTGGCGGGCGGCGCTTCGACCATGCGCGGGGCGGGGTGCCCCTCCGCGTCCAGCACCACCTCCATGAGGAGGATGCCCTCGTAGAACATCACCGGGGTGGGAACTCGCACCCCCTGGGCGTGCAGCTTGTAGAGCGAGTCCGACTCCGCGCTCTTCCACGCGTCCTCGGCGGCGTTCTGCCCGAAGCGGCTGCCCTTTTCCATGGCGCGGCGCGTGCGTGAGTTGCGCACCTCGCGCCCCTCCCGGTAGCCCACGTTGTTGCGGAAGTTGCGCTCGTGGCGCTCCTTATACAGCTTGGCCGCGACCACCTGGCCGGCATGCTGAACCAGCCATACCTCTGCCTCCTTGCCCGTCTTCAATTGGCCGATGATGGCTTCGATGATGCCGTCGGCCAGGAGGGTCTCTAGCGAGTCATTCATTCCGACGCGGGGTTCCAGTGGGGGCCGGGCAGGATTCGGCGCAGTAGCAAGCGTGCGGGCGGCCCTGTTCGCGGCGCACGGCGGCATGTGAACATCTCGCGGGCCCTTCTTGCTACCAACACGGTGCGGCAAGCAGCCAGGAAGGCTGGCGGATGGCCTGCTAGCAGTTTGCCTCCCGGGGTTCCAGGGGAGCCAGGGCTTTGGAAGGCCTGGGTGGGTCATCTTGGACCATGGGCCGAGCCGGTTCCAGGCATTCCCGCCGGGCGCTTTCACCTGGAAATGGTGCTTGGACGCCGTGGCGGGTGGGCGCTTCGAACGCGGGGTCTTGGACCCGCCCGGGGGAGCGCTACGATGCGCGCCGTCCAGGGAGGGGTTCATCATGGCGACGAAGTCACGCAAGACGGCTGTTGCGAAGAAGTCATCCCGGCGTAGCGCGACGGCGAAGAAGGTCACGGCGAAGAAGGCGGCACCCAAGAAGGCCCGTGGCGCGAAGAGCGCGAAGAAGGCCACCGCGAAGAAGACGACGGCGAAGAAGGCGACGGCGAAGAAGGCGACGGCGAAGAAGCCCTCCGCCAGGAAGGCCGCGACGAAGAAGCGCGCCGCGAAGAAGACAACGGCGAAGAAGACGACCGCGAAGAAGACCACCGCACGCAAGGCGCCGACGCAGCGGACCTCCGCGTCCCGGCGTGAGCGGCCCGCGACGGGGTCGCCGTTCGTCGAGCAGGTGGAGACGACGTCCGCGGGGCTTCAGCCCCTGGCTCCGGCCCACGCTCCGGTGGATGAGTTCACCAGCACCGGCAACGAGGTGCTCGACATCTTCCAGCGCTACGACCGTGACCGGACCGGCACCATCGACCGCGCCGAGTTCGCCCGTCTGTTGGAGGCGCTGGGGCAGAACATCTCCGATGAAGAGCTGGAAATCGCGGTCGACATCGTCGACACGGACCGCACGGGGAAGATTTCCTGGAACGAGTTCAAGGCGTGGTGGAACAGCCGCTGACCGGCTGTGGCAACACCGTCCTGGGCCGCGCCCGCGTCTGGCATGATGCGGCCCGAGCGGACCTTCATACTCGTGGTAGGGGGAAGGGTGTCTGACCTGGCGTCGAGCGCACATGCGGCCATCTTCGAGCACTCGCGGGACGGGGTGCTCGTGCTGGATGCTGCGCAGCGCATCGTGGAGGTCAACCGCGCCGTGGAGCGCATCTTCGGGCCGCGCGCCGGACTGGTGGGGCAGCCCGTGGGGGTGCTCCTGCCGGGTTGGCGTCCGCCGGAGCCACGCGCCGCCGCCGACGCCGCCTCGCGGGAGACGGAGCTGGCCGGTCAGCGTCCGGGGGGCACCGGCCCCGCGCACTACCTGCGGGTGGTGACGCTGCCGCTGTCGTCGGGGGAGGGCGCGGAGGGCTGGGTCCTCCAGCTCCACGACATGACGGCCCGGCTCGAGGTGGAAGCCTCGTTGCGGCAGCAGAAGGAGTTCTTCGAGGCGGTGGTCATCAACAGCCCGGTGGCCATCATCACCATCACCCGTCAGTTCCGCGTGTTGTCGTGGAATCCGGAAGCCACGCGCCTCTTCGGGTACTCGCCGGCCGAGGCGCTGGGCAAGCACATCTTCGAGTTGGTGGCCACCGAGCCCACCGTCCTCCCAGAGGCGCAGCAGGCGTCCCGTGAGGTGGTGCAGCGAGGGAAGCTGCGCTCCGTCACCCGGCGGGTTCGCAAGGATGGGAGCGTGGTGGACGTGGAGCTGCGCGCGCTGCCGGTGTCGGTGGGCGGGCGGCAATTGGGCTTCATCGCCATCTACCACGACATCAGCGACCTCGAACGGGCGCGCAAGGCGGCGGAGGCGGCCAACCAGGCCAAGAGCCTCTTCCTGGCCACCATGAGCCATGAAATCCGCACGCCCATGAATGCCATCATCGGCATGACGGGGCTGCTGTTGGACCGCGCGCTGACGGAGGAGCAGCGCGACTTCGTGGCCACCATCCGGCAGAGCAGCGAGGCGCTGCTGACGTTGCTCAACGACGTGCTGGACTTCTCCAAGATTGAAGCCGGCCGCTTCGAGGCGGAGCTGCGGCCCTTCGACCTGCGCCAGTGCGTGGAGTCCGTGTTGGACTTGATGGCCGTGCGCGCCAGCGAGAAGGGCCTGGACCTGGGCTGCGACATGGCGCCGGAGCTGCCGCAGATGCTGGTGGGGGACGCGTCCCGCCTGCGCCAGGTGCTGCTCAACCTGGTGGGCAACGCGCTCAAGTTCACCGAGCACGGCGGCGCCGTGGTGAGCGTGGAGGGCGCACCGCTGACCGGCGCCGCGGAGGGCGCGCCGGACTGGGCGCTGACCTTCAGCGTGCAGGACACCGGCCCCGGCATCCCCGACGACCGGCGCGCGGGGCTGTTCCAGCCGTTCAACCAACTGGATGCCTCGGTGTCCCGGCGCTTCGGTGGAACGGGGCTGGGGCTGGCCATCTCCAAGCGGTTGGTGGAGGCCATGGGCGGCACCGTCTGGGTGGAGAGCGAAGGCGTGCCTGGCAGGGGCACCACCTTCCGCTTCACCCTGAGCGCCCAGGCGGCGCCGCAGGCCTATGCGGTGCAGCCACGGCAGGAGCAGGCGCTGCTGCAAGGCCGGCGCGTGCTCATCGTGGACGACAACGCCCTGTTCCGGCGGCTGCTGGGCCGGCAGCTCCAGGCCTGGGGCCTGCAACCGGCGGAGGCGGCGTCGGGCATGGAGGCGCTGGAGCAGCTCCTGGCGGGGGCCCGCTTCGACGCGGTGCTCATCGACCACCACATGCCGGGGCTGGATGGCACCGCGCTGGCCGAGCGCATCCGTGAGCGCGAGGAGACGCGGACCCTGCCCCTGGTGCTGGTGTCGACTCCGGGCCGGCGAGGCAACCCGCCCGAGGGGCTGTTCGCCGGGGTGCTATCGCGTCCGTTGAAGGACTCGCAGCTCTACGACGCCTTGATGTCGTGCTTCTCGCAGCACATCCCCCACCTGACGGAGACGCGGCAGGCGCGGCCCTCGCGCGCGGGGCCCTTCCCGGGGGAGCGGCCGGGGGACACCGTGCCGCTCGACATCCTCCTGGTGGAGGACAACGCGACCAACCAGAAGCTGGCGTTGCTCGTGCTGGAGCGGCTCGGCTACCGCGCCGATGTGGCGCTCAACGGGCGCCAGGCGCTGCACGCCCTGTTCCAGAAGCGCTACGACGTGGTGCTCATGGACCTCCAGATGCCGGAGATGGACGGCCTGGAGGCCACGCGCCGCATCCGCGAGGAGCTGCCTCCCAAGGTGCAGCCCTGGGTCATCGCCATGACGGCCAACGCCATGGACTCCGACCGGGAGCAGTGCTTCTCGGCGGGCATGGACGACTTCCTGGGCAAGCCCATCCGCGTGGAGGCGCTGACGGCCGCGCTGCTGCGCTGCCAGGGCCGGCGGTCGGAGGTGGCGCCGGAGCGGCGAATCGCCAGCGGCGCCGCCGTGGTGACGCCCCTGGCTCCCGTCGTGGACGGCCTGCCGGAATCCGCGCGCATCCCCGGCCTGGAGCCTGTGGCGCTGGACCGGCTGTGGTCGGAGCTGGGGGCGCAGGCTGCGCAGATTCTCCCCGAGCTCATCGACACCGCGCTGCACAGCATGCCGGCCCTCCTGGACGACGCGTACTCCGCCCTGGGGCGCGGCCACGCGGACGACCTGGGCCGGGCCGCGCACACGCTCAAGTCGAACGCGGCTTGGTTCGGCGCGAGCGCGCTGGAGGCCCAGGCGCGACACATTGAACTGCACGCGGATGGCGGCGCCCTGGAGGGCATGGCCGAGCGGCTGGACCGTTGCCGCGCGGAGCTGGAGGTGACCCGGCTGCTGCTGGGGCGCCTGCGTGACAGTGTCCTCGCCCTGTCCGGGGGCTGACACGCGGCGTGTGGACCGCCCGGTTTGTGCGGCGGAGGCCCACGTCACGGGTGCGAGCGGCCCCGTCCGGGCGCTATCTCTTCGGCCTCATCCGTGGATGCCTCCGAGGAGATGTAAAGCGCATGGCCCGATACGACTTCGACCTGTTCACCATTGGCGGCGGCTCTGGCGGCGTGGCGGCCAGCCGCAGGGCCGGGGCTCACAGCGCCCGGGTCGCGGTGTGTGAGGACCGCGACGTGGGCGGCACGTGTGTCCACCGCGGCTGCGTGCCCAAGAAGCTGCTGGTGTACGGCAGCCACTTCCGGGAGGAGTTCCAGGACGCGGAGGGCTATGGCTGGAGCGTCCAGGAGCCGGTGTTCAACTGGAGCAAGCTGCTGGCGGCCAAGGACAAGGAGCTGGACCGGCTGCGCGGCGTGTATGCGCGGCTGCTGCGGGACTCCGGCGTGACGCTGATGGAGGGCCGCGGCCGGGTGGTGGACCCCCACACGGTGGAGGTGGCCGGCAAGCTGTACACGGCGGAGCGCATCCTGATTGCCACCGGCTCCCGGCCCTACCTCCCGCCCGACATCACGGGCATCGAGCACGCCCTCACCTCCGACGAGGCGCTGTCCTTCCCGGAGCTGCCCAAGCGGCTGGCCGTCGTCGGGGCCGGGTACATCGGCGTGGAGCTGGCGGGCGTCTTCCACGGCCTGGGCTCGAAGGTGACGATGTTGATTCGCGGCGCCAGCGTGCTGGGCGGGTTCGACGAGGACGTCCGCTCCTTCCTCACGGAGGAGATGCGCAAGAAGGGCATCGACCTGATGACGGACACCTTCATCCGGGACATCGAGAAGCGGGCCGAGGGTGGGGTGAGCCTGCTGACGGGCGGCGGCGAGACGGTGGAGGCGGACGCGGTGCTCTTCGCCACCGGCCGCGTGCCGAACTCGGGGGGGCTGGGGCTGGAGGAGGTGGGCGTGGTGCTGGACGCGCGCGGCGCGGTGGTGGTGGACGAATGGTCCCGCACGTCCGTGGAGAGCATCTTCGCGGTGGGGGACATCACCGACCGCATCAACCTCACGCCGGTGGCCATCGCGGAGGGGCGGGCCCTGGCGGAGACGCTCTTCAACGACAACCCCACGCAGATGGACCACACCAACGTGCCGTCCGCCGTCTTCAGCCAGCCGCCCGTGGCCTCCGTGGGCCTGACGGAGCTGGAGGCGCGGGAGCGGCATGGGAAGCTGGACATCTACGTCACCAGCTTCCGCCCCATGAAGCACACGCTGAGCGGACGCAATGAGCGCACCATGATGAAGGTGGTGGTGGAGCGCGAATCCAACCGCGTGCTCGGCTGTCACATGGTGGGGACGGACGCGCCGGAAATCATCCAGGGGCTGGCCGTGGCGGTGAAGTGCGGCGTCACCAAGAAGCAGCTCGACGCCACCGTGGGCATCCACCCCACCGCGGCCGAGGAGTTCGTCACCCTGCGCGACAAGCGGCCGGACCCCGACGAGCGCCTGGCGGCGGAGTTGGGCCATGATGCGGCGGCGCCCCGGCGCTGAGCCGCGTCCCGAGGGCGGGTCAGGGCCCCGTCCCTGACGCCGTCCCTGCGCGGCTTCCGGACCGCATCGAGAGGTGATGTTCCCATGAGTGATTCTCCAACGGAGTCCCCTGCCGCGGGCACCGCGCGCATCCGGGGGCTGGAGCAGGTGGACCGCTTGTCGGTGCCGCTGCCCCATGGCACCGAGGTGACGACGCGCGTGGAGCGCCTGGCCTCGGGAGGCCGGCGCATTCCGCAGGGCGTGGTGGGCCGCGTGGTCCGGGCGCATGACGGCGGCTTCGACGTGCAGATTGTGGGCGTGGGCGAGGTGTGGTTCGCGCGGGACGAGCTGGTGCCCCGGCGCCCGGGACAGGTGCAGTTCGCCCAGCGCCGCGAGGCGGCCTGGACCGCGCTGACGCCCTGCGTGGTGTTGGAGACGCGCGTGGGCAGTCACGCGTGGGGGCTGGCGGATGAGCGCTCGGACGTGGACGTGCGCGGTGTGTTCGCGCTGCCGCTCCCATGGACCTTCGGCCTGTCGGAAGCGCCTCGGGATTTGGTGAGCGCGGATGGCAGCACCACGTACTGGGAGGTCCACAAGGCGGTGGAGCAGGCGCTGCGCGCGGACCCGAACACGCTGGAGACGCTGTTCGTCCCGGGCGCGAAGGCGTTGGACCCGGTGGGGGCGTGGCTGCTGGAGGAGCGCGACGCCTTCGTGTCCAAGGCCCTGTTCGGCAGCTTCGGGCGCTATGCCATGAGCCAGCTCGACAAGCTCACGCGCAGCCAGCGGCTGGCGGAGCATCGGGATTTGCTGCTCGAATGGCTGTGCGAGGAGCCCGCGCCGGACCTGGACGAGGTGGCGCGCCGGCTGTCGGCGGTGTCGCCCCGCGAGGCGCCGACGGCGCAGGACGCGCTGCTGGCGGCGAAGACGTACGTGAAGCAGCTCTACCGCTCGCTCTGGGACCAGGGGTTGCTGGCGGCCAACGACTTCAAGGCGCTCACCGCCTATGCGCGAAGCGGCGGCCAGCGGCCTCCTTCCGCGCGCGAGCTGCGGCCGAAGAACGCCTACAACCTGCTGCGGCTGGTGGCCACGGCGACGGGCTGGCTGCGTGAGGGCGCGCCTGTCTTCGAGGCCTCCGGCGCGTTGAAGGCGCGGCTGTTGGACATCAAGTCCGGCCGTGTGCCGCTGGAGGACGTGCTGCGGGACGCGGAGGCCCTGGCGCCGGAGTTGGAGGCGGCGCACCGGGAGAGCCGTCTGCCGGAGCATCCGGACTACGCACGCGCGGACCGGCTGCTGCGGCGCGTGGGCGAGGAGCTGGCGCGGCGCTGGGTGCTGAAGGAGCCCGGGCCACTGGGACGTGACGCGCCGGAGGCCCCGGCCATGGCGTGGAGGGATTTGGAATGAAGGGCACCCTGACGGAACATCAGCGCGCCATGGCGGACCGGGTGCTGGACGAGGAGTCCCGGCACCGCTCGCATCTGGTCGTGTCGCTTTCGGGCGCGCATGCGTATGGCTTCCCCTCGCCGGACAGCGACCTGGACCTGAAGTCCATCCACGTCGCGTCCACCGCCACGTTGCTCGGGCTCCAGCCCACGCACGTCCCCACGGAGCGGCTGGAGGTGGTGGAAGGCGTGGAGGTGGACTACTCCTCCAACGAGCTGCTGCCCGTGCTTCAGGGCATTCTGCAGGGCAATGGGAACTACCTGGAGCGGGTGCTGGGGGCCATCCCCCTGCGCGAGTCGCCGGAGCTGGCGTCGCTGCGCCCGCTGGTGCGCGCGGTGCTGTCCCGCAGGATGCACCGCCACTACAACGGCTTCGCCATGGGGCAGTTGCGTGAATGGGAGAAGAGCGGCTTCCGGTCCGCGAAGCGGCTGCTCTATGTCCTGCGCACCACGCTGACGGGGACGCATGCGTTGCGGACGGGCGTGGTGGAGACGGATGTCACGGAGCTGCTGGCGCCGTATGGCTTCGCGGACGCGCATGCGCTGGTGGAGCAGAAGCTCCGCGGAGAGAAGAGCGAGCTTCCCGAGGACCTCAGCGTGAAGTGGCGCGGTGAGGTGGCGCGCTCGTTCGACGTGCTCGAAGCCGCGCGGGCGGACTCCGTGCTCCCCGACGTTCCTCCCGCCGAGGCCGTGGCCGCGCTGGAAGCGTGGATGCTGGACCTCCGCCGGAGGAGCTTCGGCGGGTAACTGCTCCCCCGGGCGGCAGCGGCGAGCCGCTTCCTCAGGGAGACATCGCCGCTCGGATGAGTGGCTTCACCGCCATGGAGAGGGTCATCGCGAAGCTGACGACCCCCGCGCCCGGGTCATCCCGCTCCAGGTGCATGCCGAGCACGGCGTAGTAGCCCGTCTCGCGGTCCACCCAGGGCGTCCAGCCGAAGGCGCCCGGTGAGCTGATGATGGCGCAGCCCCGCGCGGGCGTCGGGCACTCCAGCCACGCCGTCAGGCCGTAGCGCAGGTCCAGCCCCATGTTCCCAGCGGGCGAGCTGCCGATGACGACGTCGGGGTAGGGCTCGATGGCCTGGGCGTCGAACAGCTCCGGCATGCCGAAGGTCCGGCCCGCGTAGACGCCGCGGTGGAACACAATCGCGAGCAGGGGGGCGTATTCATCCATGGACGCGCGCATGCCACCCGCCACCAGGGGATTGGTGGTGCCAATCGGTTGGTTGGGGAACGTGAAGTACGCCACGTCCGACGGCAGCCCCAAGGGCTGCGCCAGCGTCTCGGTGAAGAGGTTGTTCCACGTCTTGCCCGTCGCCACCTCCGCCATGCGGGCCGCGACATGCAGGTGGGTGCTGCCGTAGTCGAACCGCGTTCCGGGCGGCGCGACCAGCGAGGTGTTGGCGATGCTGCCGACACACGCCGCCAGCGTGATGCCTGCTTGGAGCGTGCAGAGATGGCTGGGGGGCAGGCCCGACGTGAAGGAGAGCAGGTGCCGCAGGGTGATGCCCGCCTGGTCACCCGTCCAGCCGAGCACCTCGCCGGTGGTGGAGTCCAGGGAGAGGTGGCCCTGCCGGATGAGTTCGAAGATGAGCGTGCCGGAAACCATCTTCGACGCCGAGGCCACCGCCACCCGCCGGTCCGGCGCGAAGTCGCCGACCATGCGCTCGTACACCTTGTTGTCGTGTGCGTCGTAGACGGCGAGCCCCACGCCAGGAACGGATGCCCCGGCGTCGGCGACGTGCGCTTCCAGCACGGCCGTCACCGCGTCCCAGGGGGAGCCGGCGTCGGGCGCTGGGACACCCGCGTCCGCCATGGGCTCACCCGCGTCGGGGTCGAACATCCCTGAGTCGGGCTCGGGGGCTCCCGCGTCGGGGGACGAGGGGCCCGCGTCCGAGGTGGGCGGCTGTGCCGCTCCACCACCACAGGCAAACAAGACGACTCCAGCAAGGGCCAGCAGGGCTCGAAGCATGCGCGTGATTTTCGCCTCCGGGCCCCATCAACACGCCTACCCGGGTGGCGGTTGCGAAGAATCAATCAGGTCCAGGCGCTCGCGCCGGTCCCAGACGATTTGATGGCGCTGCTTGAAGTACCAGACGCGGTGCCACGGAATCTCGCCATCCGGGACGAAGGCGTCGAATGGCATCTCCTCCAAGGTCTCGCCATGGGCGTCGTACCCGATGATGAACTCGCGGGGGTTGAACCGCTCATCCCACCGGATGCGGTGGTAGACCTCGCGGCTGGTCGTGAATCGCTCGTGGGACATGGCCGGGCTCGCAGGAAGAAGGGAAGGGAGGCGCCCGTCCTCATTCATGTCACCGGGACCTGGCGCCGCGCACCTGACGCCCTGCCTGGGGACCGTCTGACACGCCGCTCCGGGTACGACACCGTCACCGGCGTGAGGGCCGCTCAGGGGACGCGCTCTGGGGCGGATGGCCGGCACCTGCGAACGAGCCCATCCATCGCGCACGCCCGCGGGTGGGTGTTGATGAATATGACTCTGAAAGCATTGTTAATGGCAATTCTCTGTAAGTCTAGACATCCATTTATTACAGGATGTTCACGCTTGGGAGGGAGTCAACATGCGCAGAATCGCTCTTCGTGCTGCTCTTGCCGTGACGGCCGTCGCCACCGTCGCGTCCGCTGCCCCCGCCATCAACTGGGAGTCGGGCCTGTCGTTCTACTCCGACGAATTCATGACCCCCGTCGCGAACTTCCCGAACCCTGTCGGCGGGTGCCATGCGTTTCCTGCCACCGCCAGCTCGCTCGTGGGCTGGAGCAACGTCGAGAACGTGATTGCCTACGGGTCGGATGACTGCAGCGGACAGCAAATCTGGCTCGGCACGCTGATGACGTTCCAGCCGGGGGAGTACGCGAGCTTCTCCGCCTTCTGAGCCACCATGGCGGATGGGCATTGCTTCTGGCATGCCCATCCGCCGCGCACTTTGAAGTGACTCCGTCAAATCAGGACGGATTCACGCCCGCCACGAGATAGAAGCGGAACTCTCCCGAGTTGACGCCGTAGGCCGCGTCCACGCCCACCAGGGGCAGCACGATGTTGCGCAGGTACAGGCGCAGTCCGGCGCCCACGCCCTGGGCCACCGTGGCGTTGCCCAGCCCGCCTTGTGAATCCGGCAGGTAGCTGCGCACCACGCGCCCGCTCACGTCCCGCAGCTCCCGGTCTCCGGGCAGCCTTCGCCACATCATCAGCCCCGTGTCGGAGAACGCCACGCCGCGGAAGGACAGCGGGCTCACCGTGAACAGGGGGAAGTGGTACTCGGCGGTGAAGGACAGGCGCGTGTCGCCGCGGAACTGGCGGTAGACGAAGCCTCGCAGCGAGTTGCCGCCCATCACGAGCTCCTGATGGAAGGGCAGGTCCACGCCGGCCACGGCCTCGCCGCGCAGCACCAGGTTGTGTTCTCCCACCAGCCGCAGACCGTGGCGGTACAGCAGTCCGAAGCGCTCGTAGCGGAAGTCACTGCCGACGTTGGGATTGGAGATTCATAGGAGGCCTCCAGGTTGAGGCCTTCCATCACCGCGTGCAGGTTCTGCCGCGTGTCGATGCCCACCATCAGCCGCAGGGACGCGTCCTGCTGCGAGGGCCCCAGGGAGAAGGCGGGCGTCGTCACCTCTTCCTTGGCGTCCGGGGACTTCGCGTCGATGGACATCAGCCGGTACTTGGCCGCCGCGCGCACGCGCTCGAACAGCAGGAAGCCCAGCTCCCCGGCGATGGAGGCGGAGTTCATCCGCGTGCGGCGCACCACCTCTGGACGCCGCTGGCCGGAGCCCGGCTGGTATTCGTCCACCCGGTCACTGCGCAACTGGCCTTCCAGGCTGAAGCGGAGCTGGGGCAGGCCAAAGAGGTTCGGGTCCAGGAAGCCCGCGAAGATGCCGCTCTCCGCCGTGCTCACCTGGGCCGCCGTCGCGAACTTCTTGCTGCGGCCGAACAGGTTGTTCTCCGCGTACAGCACGCCGCCGCCCACGTTGTCGGACTGCAGCACGAAGGTGGGGGCCACCACCCAGGAGGCCTTGTCCTCCACCTCCAGAATCAGCCGCACCCGGCCCGGCCCTGTCGGCTCGAAGTGGACCTTCACTTCCTGGAAGAGGCCCGTGGCGACGAGGCGCCGCTCCACCTTGGCCAGTTCCTCCAGGGTGAGCGGGTCTCCTTCGTCCACGCGCGCATAGGCGCGCACCGTCTCAGGCCGGGTCTTCTCCGGGCCTTTGACCACCACTTCCTCCACGACCGGGTCTGGCTCCGTGACTTGCGCCGTTGCCCGCGGCGCCAGGAGGCTCAGCACCAGCGCCGCGCATCCAACCCACACGCGTCTGCTCATCGCTCGTTGCACGTCCGTGAAAGGGGCTGCCGACCAGCGCCCGCCCGCCGCAATCTACCTCCAGTTGGGTTCCGGGAGGTGCACCTCTCGCCATGCCCGTCTGCTATGCCTGGGCGCATGTTCCCCTTCATCCGCCAATTCCGGCGCCGGAGGCTGCTGCGCCGGCCCTTTCCGGAGGCCTGGCTGGGCTACCTCGACGCACGCGTGCCCTTCTTCCGCACGCTTCCGCCGGAGCTGCGGCAGCCCTTCCTGGACAAGCTCAAGGTGTTCGCGTGGGAGAAGGAGTTCATCGGCGCCGGGGGCCTGACGGTCACCGACGAGATGCGCGTGGTCATCTCCGCCACCGCGGTGCAGCTCGTGGTGCACCTGGGCATGTCCTATTACGACCGGCTGCGGGAGGTCATTGTCTATCCCGGGGCCTTCCGCATCCCGGACCGTACCGGCGTGGTGCTGGGGGAGGCGAAGAACTGGGGTTCGGTCATCCTCTCGTGGGAGTCGGTGCTCGCCGGCCTGCGCAACCCGGATGACGGCCATGACACCGCCACGCACGAGTTCGCCCACGTGCTGGACCGGGCGGACGGCTCCTTCGACGGTACGCCCAACCTGCGCGCGTATTCGCACTACCGGGCCTGGAGCGCGGTGATGAGCGAGCACTTCCACAAGCTCCAGCAGGGCCAGCGCCGGGAGCGGCAGGTCCTGGATGACTACGGCGGGCTCAACGAGGCCGAGTTCTTCGCGGTGGCCACCGAATCGTTTTTCGAGAAACCCCGGCAAATGAGGGAGAAGACACCGGAGCTGTACGAGGAGCTGAAGCGCTTCTACGGGTGGGATCCGGCCGCCGACGCCTGAACGTCCGCGCATGAAGGCTCTGGCTGTGCTACGCGGCGGCCTGGACGTTCCTCTCCTGGAGTCGAATCCATGGCCTCAGCCACCAGCCCGTCCGCATCCATGTTCATCGACCTGGAGCGGGAGTCTTGGAGGGCGCTGCGTGCCGCCACGCCCCTGCCGCTGGAGTCCGAGGAGATTGAAGGACTCCGGGGCCTGGGCGAGCACCTGGACATGGACGAGGTGGTGGACGTCTATCTGCCCCTGTCCCGGTTGCTGAACCTGCAGGTGGCCGCGGCGCAGCGGCTGTGGGCGGAGCAGCAGGCGTTCCTGGGCGGTTCGGCGCAGAAGGTGCCGTACATCATCGCCATCGCCGGGAGCGTGGCGGTGGGCAAGAGCACGACGGCGCGCATCCTCCAGGCGCTGCTGAAGCGGTGGCCGGACCATCCGCGCGTGGAGCTGGTGACGACGGACGGCTTCCTCTTCCCCAACGGTGTCCTCACCGAGCGCGGCTTGATGAAGCGCAAGGGCTTCCCGGAGAGCTATGACCGCCGCGGTCTGGTGCGCTTCCTCGCGGAGCTGAAGGCCGGCCGCGCCGAGGTGCCGGCGCCGGTGTACTCGCACCTGGTCTACGACGTGCTGCCCGGTGAGGCGCAGGTCATCCGCCAGCCCGACATCCTCATCCTGGAAGGGCTCAACGTGCTCCAGGCCGGGGCGCAGGAGGGGAAGCAGATGCCGACGACGTTCCTCTCCGACTTCTTCGACTTCTCCATCTATGTGGACGCGCATGAGAGCGACATCCGCCGCTGGTACGTGGACCGCTTCCTCAAGCTCCAGCAGACGGCGTTCCGCGACGACCGCAGCTACTTCCGTCGCTTCTCCGAGCTGAACCACGAGCAGGCGATTCAGCTCGCCGAGTCCGTGTGGGGCGAAATCAACGGGCCCAACCTGGCCCAGAACATCGCGCCCACGCGCTCGCGCGCCCGCCTCATCCTTCTCAAGGGCCCCGACCACAAGGTGAAGCGGGTGCGGCTGCGCAAGCTGTAGGCGTGTCTCAAAAGCGCAGGCGGTAGTGCAGTGCCTTGGGCCGCGTCAGGGCGTCGAAGCCCAACGCGCTCAGCGTCACGCCGCGGCCGGAGTCCTTCACGCCGCTCCAGGGCAGCGCGGGGTCCAGCGCGTCGCAGCGGTTCATGTAGACGGTGCCCGCGTCCAACTGGCGCGCCAGCCGGTCCGCGCGCTCCCGGTCGGACGTCCACACGCTCGCGGTGAGGCCCAGCCGCGAGGCGTTCATCAGCGCCAGGGCCTCCTCGTCCGAGTCGACCGGCGCGACGGGCAGCAGCGGCCCGAAGGACTCCTCCCGCATCAGCCGCGCCTGGGGGCCTACGTCGCGGAGCAGGGTGGGCTCGAAGAAGCGGCCCCGCCCATCCACCTGCGTCGGGCGGCCACCGGTGACGAGCCGGGCCCCCTGGGCGGTGGCGTCCTGGACGAAGGCCTGGAGCTCGGCGGGGTGCCAGGGCTGGGCGATGGGGCCCATCGTCGTCGTGTCGGACTCCGGGTCGCCCAGCACGTAGGCGCGGACGAGCGGCTCCGCGGCGGCGATGAAGCGCTCATAGAGCGAGCGGTGCACGTACACCCGCTCCACGGCGCAGCAGCTCTGCCCCGCGTTGTACATGGCGCCGTCGACGATGTTCTCCACCGCCTTGTCGAGGTCGCAGTCCGGCGCGACGTAGGCCGGGTCGTTGCCGCCCAGCTCCAGGCCAATGTGCAGGAAGCGCTCGCGCGCGGCCGCCTGCATCTTGTGGCCGCCGAGCACCGAGCCGGTGAACAGCACGTGGTCCACCCGCGTGTCACCGACGAGCTGCTCCGTGCGCGGGTAGTCCAGGAAGATGGCCTGCACGGCGCCGTCGGGCGCGCCCGCTTCGGCGAAGGCTCGCGCGAAGTGGCCGCCGCACAGGGGCGTGCGAGGGGAATGCTTCACGATGACCGCGTTGCCCGCGAGCACCGCGGGCGCGATGGCGTTCACCGCGGTGAGGAGCGGGTAGTTCCACGCGGGCAGGTCCAGCACCACGCCCAGGGGCTCCTTCGCGATTCGCCGCTCGAAGCCGTCCTTGGGCGGCAGGACGATGTCCGCCAGCGACTCGGAGGCGATGGCGGCCATGTGGCGCAGCCGGCCCGCCATGCCGCCCACCTCGCCGCGGGCCTGGGACAGCGGCTTGCCCATCTGCCGGGTGATGTCCCTCGCGATGGACTCGGCGTTCTTCTCCATCACCTCACACGCGCGCAGCACCAGCTTCACGCGGTCGTTCACGCTCAGGGCGCGCAGCGCGCGTGATGCGGCGCGGGCGCGCTCCAGCACCGCGTTCAGCGTCTCGGGCGTCGTGGGCTCGACCGAAACGGCGACGTCGCCGGTGAAGGGATTGTCGACGATGTGAGGGCTCAGGCTCATGGCCTCGCAGGAAAGCCACGGACGCGCATTGCGTCATGGGCCGGCGAAGGCGCCAGCCGCCCGCCTGGCCCCGGCGCGTGTGGTACGCGACAGAACGCGGCCCGGAAGTGTTGTCGGCCCATCGCCAGCCGGCCGCGCCGCGCCTCAGGCGTCGGGTGGGGCCGCCACGCAGAGGGTGCCGTCCTCCAGCCCGGCGATGCGCCGGAGAATCAGTTGTTCCAGCTCCGGCGCGCCTTCCTCCTGGAGGAGCTCCAGGGCCCGATGCTCCGTCTGACGCGCTTCCTCGCAGGCGCCGCTTCCAGCCAGGGCCATGGCCAGCGTGTCCAGGGCATTGGGGCTCCAGGGCGCGAGCGACACCGCCCAGCGCGCCAGGGGGAGGGCATCATCGGACCGGCCCTGGGTGACGAACAGCCACGCCAGCTCGCGCGCCGCGTAGGCGTTGCGCGGGTCCAACCGCAGGGCCTCGCGGAAGGCGGCCTCGCGCTCATCGCCTTTGTCCGGCGAGTGTCGCAGCGCCGTGCCCAACAACTGCCAGGCCTCGCTCTCCTGGGGATGGGCCTCCACGGCGCCGCGGCCAATGGCCTCCTGCTCATCCTCGGGCGCGGCGCTCAGCTTCGACGCCAGCGCCAGGAGCCCCGTGGGGTTCAGCCGGAGCGCCTCGTCGAGCTCGTCCTTCGCCACCTTCCGGCGGTTGGTGATGAAGGGCTCGCGGTGGGCCAGGTGTGCCCCCAGCGCGGCGAGCTTGGCCCGGATGGCATGGGCCTGGGCGTCTTCGAGAACCTCCTCGATGAAGGCCGTCCCCACGGGTGGCACGGGGACGGTGCGCTCCACGAAGCGGCGGTTGCGCAGGTATTCGTAGAGCACGCCGTCCAGCTCGGGAGACTTCAGCTCCGGGAGGGCTCGCGTGAGCGCCTCGTCGGGGGCGACCCCCTCATTCAAGAGCGCCAGGTATTCGGCGAAGGGTTGGGGCCGTTCATTCAGCAGCCAGTGCACCAGCAGCCAGCTTCCCGCGTAGTTCGCGCCCACTTCCTTGTCCTGCTCGCGGGCTTCCAGGGTGCGGTCCCACTGGATGACCCGCTGCATCGTCCAGCCTTGAGCCAGTCCCCGCAGGACGGCGTTGAGATAGGACCTCATGAGCGTGATGGCCTGCCGGTGCGGTGCGCCGACCACGGCCGTCTGCCCGTCCTCGGAGAGGCGCAGCGTCTCCAGGTACTCGGCGAGCCCTTCGGACAGCCAGCGTGGCTGACGGGTGAGGGTGTAGGCGCTCAGGTAATGGGCCAGCTCGTGGTTCAACGGCGACGAGGACGCCAGTTCCAGGCCGTTGAAAGTCTGCTCCCAGCTTTGGGGCCGTCCGGACAGGACGATGAGTGCCTCGCTGTCGGAGCGGAAGAAGAAGGCGCGCACGCGGCGTGGGTAGAGGCCTTCGAACTCACGCGGGCTCTGGAGCACGTAGACGTCCAGCTTCGTCATCTGCTGGCCCAGGGACCGCGGCCACATCGACGTGAGGATGGCGGTCCGGGTTCGCTCCAGCCGCCGCATGGCCTCGCGGGCGTCCTCGGCGGGAAGGTCCGTGTGCAGCGTGTAGTGGTCGCTGTCCAGGCGCAGCCAGGGCCGGCCGCCTTCACCCGGGCACGTGGTGAAGCGCGGGCCCACGACGCACCCGACCTGGGTGGTGGAGAGCAGGGCGAGCAATGCCCCTATCGCGAGGCCGTGGCGCACGTCGGGTTGTCTCCTCGGGCAGGGGGCGGTTCCTGGCGCACGGCCAGTTTAACGTCTGCCCCTCGGAGACATAGCGGCGGGTGCGGCCCACCGCGGGGCGTCAGCGCGGCCCGCGCGCCGGCCGCGCCATGTCGATGTGGGGGATGCCATCCTCGTCGTAGACGTCACCGCGCGCCTGGAAGCCGAAGCCTTCGTAGAAACGCTGGAGGTAGTGCTGGGCACCGATGTGGATGGGGACCTCCGGGTAGCGGCTGTCGAGCCGGGTGATGCCTTGTGCCACCAGCTCCCGCCCCAGTCCCTTCGCGCGCGCCCGGGGAGATGTCACCACGCGACCCAGGCTGCTCGCCTGCGGGTACTTCAACCCGGGAGGCAGCACCCTCAGGTACGCGGCGAGCAGCCGAGTGCCCTCCAACTCCGTGT
Source organism: Myxococcus sp. 1LA (assembly GCA_046520405.1). GTDB lineage: Bacteria > Myxococcota > Myxococcia > Myxococcales > Myxococcaceae > Myxococcus. The sequence goes on along the minus strand of JBKGHI010000020.1, from coordinate 36,778 downwards.
AGAGCAGCAGGTGCTCCGCGCCCCGGTCGTATCCGTCCACGTCCTGGTAGATGGAGCGCTGCTCGACCACGAAGACCTCCTGTCGGAGGGCGAGCACGTCGTACAGCTCGTCCAGCGACAGCGCCTGAAACGACTTCCACTGCCAGCTTCGCATGAGGTGGGCGTCTAGCACGGGTAAGCGGTCGGGGCCTTCCCCAGCGGACACCCGGCGCATCCGTCGTTCTTCATTTGTACCTTCGGCGCCGTGATGAGCCGCACTCGCCGCGTGGTGGCGGTTACCCTGGTTTCGCTGCTCGCCGCGGGGCTCGCGGAGCTTGCCCACCTGCCCGCCGGAGCGTTGCTGGGCTCGATGCTGGTGTCGATTGCCGCGTCGCTGACGCTGTCCGTGCATGCCCCGCTCTCGCACAGGGGGCTGCTGGTGGCGCAGTCGGTGCTGGGCGGCGCGCTGTGTTCGTCCTTCACGCCGGAGGCCTGGAGCGCGCTCGCGGACAACTGGGCCGTGTCGCTGGTCGCCGTGGTGGGCGTGGTGGCCGTGGCGCAGGGCGTGGCGCTGGTGTGCGCGAGGCTGGGGCACCTGGACACGCGCACCGCGACCCTCGGGCTGATGCCGGGCGGCGCGTCCGCCATGGTGGCGCTGAGCGACGAGCTGGGCGCGGACGCGCGGCTGGTGACGCTCTTCCAGTACGTGCGCCTGTGCATCGTGATTCTCGTGGCCGTGGCGGTGGGGCGTTGGGCGGGGGACACGCCGGACGCGGCGGTGGCCCGCGCCGCGGACCTGCCCGGCTCGCCGTCGCCGCTGTGGGCGTGGTTGACGACGGCGGCGGTGTCCGCCGTGGGCAGCGTCCTGGGACATCGCTTGAAGCTGCCGGCCGGGGCTTTCCTGGGGCCGGTGTTGCTGGGCATCCCCCTGACGGCCATGGGCCTGCCGGTGGGCGCGTGGCCGCCGGGCGTCCTCCCATTGGGGTTGTGGGCGCTGGGTGTGCGCGTGGGCAGCCAGTTCGATGCGTCGGCGGTGCAGGAGCTGAAGCGGGTCGCCCATGTCGCGCTGGCGGCCTCGGTGGCGATGGTGTTGGGGTGCCTGCTGCTCGCATGGGGGTGGTCCGCCGCCGCGGGGGTGGACCTCATCACCACCTACTTCGCGACCTCGCCGGGGGGCGCCGACTCCGTCCTGGCCATCGCGTTGGGCACGCGTGCCACTTTGTCCGTCGTCCTGGCGGTCCAGGTAGGGAGGGTGTTGTTGATATTCCTGGTGGCGCCAACGTTCCTGCGCAGGTTGTCGCCCTCCCGGGAAGCCTGAGCACGCCGCTGGCCTGACGGGCAGGCAGCCTGACGCGAGCGCGCGGGGGCAGGTGTGCGTCAGGGAGGGCCCAGGCGAGGGCGGACGTCCGGCGCGGCCCGGGACGCGCGGTTAATATGAAGGCCGCGATGACTGCACCGCACGACGCCCTGCCTGCCCCCAGCTTTACTCCAAGCGTGGAGGCGCTGGCCTCATTGCTCAAGCGCCGCAGCACCGTGGTGCTCACCGGGGCGGGGTGTAGCACGGAGTCCGGCATCCCCGATTATCGGGGGCCTGGGACGCGGGCACGGGCGCGCAACCCCATCCAGCACCGCGAGTTCCTCAACCGCGCCGAAGTCCGGGCGCGCTATTGGGCGCGCAGCCTGATGGGGTGGCCCCGTTTCTCCTCGGCCCGGCCCAATGCGGCGCATGCGGCGCTGGCGGAGCTGGAGCAGGCAGGACACGTCCGGGGCCTCATCACCCAGAACGTGGACCGGCTGCACCATGTCGCGGGCAGCTCGCGGGTGATTGAGCTGCATGGCGCGCTGGCTCGGGTCCGCTGTCTGGCGTGCCGTGCGCAAGAGGCGCGGGAGGCGTTGCAGGCGCGCCTGCTGGCGCTCAACCCGGGCTTCTCCCACGAGGTGTTGGAGCTGCGGCCGGACGGTGACGCGGACCTGACGACGGAGCAGCTTTCGTCCTTCCACGTTCCTGCGTGCCTGGCCTGTGGCGGCACGCTCAAGCCGGACGTCGTCTTCTTCGGGGACAACGTGCCGGTTCCCACCGTGGAGTCGGCGTTCGCCCTGCTGGAGGAGGGCGACGCGTTGCTGGTGGTGGGCTCGTCGCTGGCCATCTTCTCCGGCTATCGCTTCCTGGTGCGCGCGTCCGAGCGCCGCATGCCCATTGCCATCCTCAACCTGGGGGAGTGCCGGGGCGTGGAGCTGGCGGACGTGCACCTGGAGGCACGGGCGGGGGATGCGCTCCCCCGGCTCGCGGCGGCGCTGGCCCGGAGCTGATGGGGCTCGCGGCCAGCCGTCACCTCACGTCATAGACCTTGCGGACCGGGGCTCCGCCGCGCTCGATGTCGAGCTCCAGGTGTGGTGAGCCCCGCAGCAGCGCGAAGGCCTCCAGGGCCCTTTCGGGCGACTCGAGCGAGACGCCATTGATGCGCCGGAGCACGTCACCGGACTGGATGCCGAGCTGCTCGTAGAGCGAGCCCTTCTTGACGGAGAAGACCTTGAAGCCCTGGGGCTTGCCGTCGCGGAAGGCCGGCACCACCCGGGCCTGGGTGAGCAGCCCGTCCATGTTGGCGAGCGCGTTTTCGACCGTGCCGCGGGCCACTTCGTAGGAGTGCTCGCCCACCGCGCGGATGCCGGCATTCGTAGGGGCCACGTTCGCCAGGATGGGCGCGGGTGCAACGCCCCCCGCGCTGTGGGCGTGGATGAACTCCTCCCGGCCGTCGATGGAGAAGGTGATGCGCTCCCGCTCGATGGTGACGACGCGGGCGCCCAGCAGGTCGTCTCCCGTCATGACGCTGCGGATGCGCTTCGCGTCCAGGTCCTCGATGGAGGCGAGCGACCACTTCGCGTCATTCGCCACCAACGTGCCGAGCAGCTTCACTCGCAGGGACGTGTTCAGCGAGGCCATGCTGGGGCCCGGGGCTTCCTGCTTCCTCGGGTCGAGCGACAGGCCCGTGAGCTTCGCCAGGCGCACGTCATTCAATGAAGGATGCGGCCGTGGGGCCGACCTCCGCTGCGAGGTGTGAGCGTCATTCGTGTCTTCAAGGGACGGCGTGAAGGCGAATTCCACGAGCAGGTTGGTCGTGCTCGGGAGGAGCAGCATCGCGAGCGCAATGAATGTCGTGGTGACGAGCCAGAAATGCTTCCGGAGAAAGGGAGCCATGACCGCGTGCCTCTTCGTTCAGGAGTGACATGCGGCTCTTGAGCAAGCCTGGGGCCAGCATCCACGTGAGGGCGCTGTCACTCTGAGCGTCGGGGCCGAGGTGGCGGCGCCTTGGCCATCCCTGTCACGGAGGCGTGAGCTGCTCGTGACAGGCTGTCACGGCGTTCTTTGACAGTTGCGTCACGCGTCGCGCATTGCGTCATGGTGTTGGGTGTTTGTGAAAATGAACAGAGATGGCGGACGCAGGCGTCCTGCCAGAATTGACAATTCCGATACCGGCGTTTGTCTGGGCTTGGGGCAACTTCATCTCGCGACGGCCGAGAATCGTCCATATCCCCCTCCCCAATGTCTCAACTGGGTGACGAAAGGTTTTGGCCTTGAAGACCTACTCCGTTCGCAGTGGCGACACGCTGAGTGCGCTGGCCCGCAAGTTCAATACGTCCGTCTCCGCGCTGGCCAAGGCCAACGACATCGCCGACCCGAACAAGATTCGCGCGGGTCAGAAGCTGAGCATCCCGGACACGTTCGAGGATACGGCTCCGCGCGGTGGCGGCAGCACGAAGTCCGGCTCGGCCAGCGCTCCGGCGGGCGGCGACAACTTCACGCCGGCGTCGTCGTCTTCGACGCGCGCGGCCAACGGTCAGGTCCGCGACGACGACGGCCGGCAGTTCCCCACGTCCCGTGACGGCACGCCGATGTACAAGCAGGGCGACCCGCAGTGGGGCTCGCGGCGGCTGGGGACCAGCTCGAGCCTGTCCGCCGCGGGCTGCGCCATGACGGCCACGGCCATGGCGGTGAGCAAGATCACCGGGAAGACCATCAACCCCGGGGAGATGGACGCGTACCTGGACCGCAACAATGGTTATTCGGGCAACGCGCTCAAGTGGGGCTCCGCCGCGGCCATGGGTGGGCTGGGCGCCGCGAAGCAGGCGTGGAAGCTGGACACCATCAACAAGCAGATCGACGCGGGCCGGCCGGTGGTCGTGGGCGTGGACTACAAGGCGGGCAGCGGCGGCGGTGCGAACGGCACCGACCACTGGATCACCATCACCGGCCGTGGCACGCAGAACGGCAAGCCCGTCTACTACGCGAACGACCCGGCCACGGGGAAGGAGATCACCCTCAACGTCCAGGGCAGCCGTCTGTCGGGCGGCCCCCAGGGCTACAAGACGACGGGTGAGCTGGTGACCTTCTCGGGTGGCAACCCGCGTCCGGGCAACACGAACGGCGGTGGTGGCACGGGCGGCGTGGGCTCCCAGCCGCCGCCGGCCACGGGTGGCTCGGTGAAGGGCATGAAGCTGCCCGGTGGCGACCTGGAGAAGGGCGCGCGCGGCCCCGCCGTGGAGCAGCTCCAGAAGGCGCTGGTGAAGGGCGGCTACATGACCCAGGCGGAGATGAACACCGGCCCGGGCGTGTTCGGTCCTCGCACGGAGTCGGCGCTCAAGGAGTTCCAGGCCGCCAACAACGTGAAGAACACCGGCTACTACGGTCCGCTGACGCGCGCGGCGTTCGAGAAGCTGGGCGCCAACGTGAGCCGCGGTGGTGGCACGAGCAGCGCGCAGGGCACGGGCGGCACGCAGGGCCCCGCGAAGGGCAACAACGACCTGAGCGGCTTCTCGTCGAACAAGTACGACAACCTCATCAACGAGATGTCCCAGAAGTACAACGTGCCAGCGCGCCTCATCAAGGCGGTCATCCAGCAGGAGTCCACCTTCAACCCGAACGCGCGGTCCGGCGCGGGCGCGGCGGGCCTGATGCAGCTCATGCCGGGCACCGCGCGCGACCTGGGGGTCACCGACCGCACGGACCCGCGCCAGAGCATCGAGGGCGGCACCAAGTACCTGTCGCAGCAGCTCAAGCGCTTCAACGGCGACGTGAAGCTGGCGCTCGCGGCGTACAACGCGGGGCCGGGCAACGTGAGCAAGTACGGCGGCGTGCCTCCGTTCAAGGAGACGCAGGACTACGTGCGGAAGATCACCGGCTGGTACAACGGCGCCGGCCCGGCGTAGTCCGCTGCATCATGCCGCACGCACGGCCCGGTTCCCCACTTGGGGGCCGGGCCGTCGTCGTCAGGGCGCTCGGGACGTGGGCCAGAAGGCAGGAGCGTAGACGTCCGGAATGGACACCACGCGCTGCTGCGTCTTCGGGTCCCAGACGGTGGCCGCCGCGAAGCCGCCATAGGATGTGACCAGCAACAGGTCCCGGTCGAACTGGAGGCCCAGGTACGCGTCCGGCTCCGTGAGGTCCTTCAAGGACACACGCTGGTCTCCACGGGCCCAGAGCAGGGGCTGGCCCAGCACGAGCTGCGGACCTTCCTGGCGGGCCCGGAAGTAGAGCGTGCCGCCGGGGCCTGGCAGCTCCATCCACCAGCCCGCTCCCGCCGCGCCCGGCTCCTGGGCATCCAGCTCCTTCGCCAGCGACGGCGGAGCCTTGCTGCCGGGCAACTGGGTGGGCAGCGAGGCCAGCCATGTGGGCGTGAGGCTCGCCTCTGCTTCGAGCAGTCCCTGCTCGGAGGGCCCCTCCTCCTGGAAGCGAGTCGCCTTGGCCTCGATGCGCTTCCAGGCGCCGTCCTCGAACCGGTAGGCCATGGCCAGACCCGGCACGCCCTGGCCCTTGGGGACGGGGAAGCTCTCGCCCTGGAAGGTGATGTCGCCCTTGGCTTCGGAGGCCAGGACGACGAGTGCCACCGGCCGGCCCTGGGCATCGAAGGCGATGCGCGACACGAAGGGCTCGTTGGGGGCTCCGGCGCTGGTGCCACCGGGCAGGGACTTCAAGTCGAGCGGCTGTCCGGACTTCGCGACGACGTCCACGCGCCACGCCTGGGGGACTTCCCCTTCGCCCGAGGGCCACGTGAAGACGAGTCCCTGTTTCCCATCCGGGCTCCACGACACCGAGGAGCGGTCGCAATACGCATCGAAGCCGAAGACGCGGGTGGCCGAGCCCTTCAGGGGCTGACGCAGCCATTCGCAGTGCTCGCCGTCCTCGGTGGGCTTGAGGTAGCCGAGCTCCGTTCGCGCCTCAGGGGGCGGAGTGGGCTTGGGCGCTTCCGCCGCTTGAGGCGCCGCCGCCGGGGCGGGAGGCGTGGCCGGCTTCTCCTCTTTGCGGGACTGACAGCCCAGGAGGGCCACGGCGGCGAGCAGGGCGGAAGGGGGGCGGAACCGGTGCATGGAGTCCCTCGGCGGTAGCGGTCCTTCGATTCGGGGGGATTGTGCACGGCCAGGAAGCCACGGAACAGGACGGATGCCGCGATAGTCTCCGCGCCGTCATGTCGAGCCCTCCCGAGTCCACCGCACGCCCGCGCCGCTTCCACGCCGAGCCTCTGAGCTACATCCATCGGCATCTGGGGACGTCGCTCGGCTCGGCGGGGGCCGTCACCATCGAGGTGCCGGACCCCGACCTGGGCCGGGGCTGCTACCCCGGTGAGCGGGTGGGGCCTTCCGGCGCGCTGCTCCACCGTCCGCTGCGCAGTTGGTGCGACCTGGCGGAGGGGCTCGGGTGCCGGCTGCTCACGCCTCGCGCGGTGGACGCGACGCATATCGCGCTGACCTTCGAGCGGCTGGGGCACGAGGCGCCCTGGCATGCGGGAGGCCAGACGGACGAAGCGGCGCCGCCACAAGAGCGCTACGGCGCGGCCTCCGCCTTCGCGCGCCTACGCAAGCTGGAGGACGCGGGCTTCCTGCTGCCCTGGCTCGAAGCGCTCGGGCGCATCCAATTGCCGGAGTCCGCCCGCGTGCTCGACCTGGGCGTCAACCGGGGGGATGAGCTGGCGGCATTCTCTTGGCTGGAGACCGCCCCGGACGTGCACTTCGTGGGCGTGGACCATAGCCCCAGCGCCATCGAAGAGGCGCGCGCCCGCTTCCCCGATGCGCGGCACCGCTTCGTCGTCGCCGACCTCAACGCGCTGCCGGAGGGGTTGGGACGCTTCCACCTCGTGGTGTCCGTGGGCACGTTGCAGAGCCCTGGCGTCGACGACCACGCGCTGCTGCGCAAGCTGGTGCAGGAGCACCTGGAGCCGCGCTCGGCGCTGCTGCTCGGCTTTCCCAACTCACGCTTCCGGGATGGCGAGGTCGTCTATGGCGCGCGGGTGCGGAACCTGCGCGAGCCCGACCTCTCGTTGCTGGTGAAGGACTTGTCCTTCTACCGCCGCTACCTGCACCAGCACGGCTTCCGCACGTTCCTGGGCGGCAAGTACGACCTGCTCCTCACGGCGGTGCGGGACACGGGCGGCTGAGCACGGCACACGCCGCCCGAGTCCCAGATGGGGCGGTGGTGGCACCGCCCACGAAGGTTTCTCAGGATGCCTGGGCGGGCGCCGCCGGGCCGGGGACGTGGCCTGCGCGCACCACGAAGTCGCCGAAGCCTTCACCGGGCTGACGCTCGCGGGCGTAGCCCTCGAACAGCGGCTCCAGCGCGGCGAGGATGGCCTCCTCGTCGATGTTCTCCCGGTAGAGGCGGTTGAGGCGCTGGCCGCGCACGTCGCCGCCCAGGTGCAGGTTGTAGCGGCCCGGGGCCTTGCCCACGAGCCCCACCTCCGCCAGGTAGGGCCGCGCGCAGCCGTTGGGGCACCCGGTGATGCGGAGCAGCAGGTTCGCGTCCTGGAGGCCATGGGCCCGCATCCGGTCCTCCAACCGTCCGACGAAAGCAGGCAGGTAGCGCTCCGCCTCCGCCATGGCGAGCCCGCACGTCGGCAGCGCCACGCAGGCCAGCGCGTTGCGGCGCACCGGGCTGGCGCTGCGGAAGCTGTCCAGGGCGTGCGCCGTCACCAGGGCGTCGATGGCTTCGCGGGCCTCGGATGTCACGCCCGCGATGACGAGGTTCTGGTTCGCGGTGAGGCGGAAGTCCCCGGTGTGGATGCGCGCGATTTCCCGCAGCCCCGTCAGGTGCGTGGCGCCGGGGCGGTCCGCGACGCGGCCGCTGTCCAGGTGCAGCGTCAGGTGCCACCGGCCGTCATGGCCTTCCGTCCACCCGAAGCGGTCTCCGTTGTGCTCGAAGGCGAAGGGGCGCGCGGGTTGGAGCGCGAAGCCGAGCCGCTTCTCCAGCTCCGTGGTGAACCAGGAGACACCGCGCTCCTCCAGGACGTACTTCAGGCGCGCGTGCTTGCGGTTGGTGCGGTCTCCGAAGTCGCGGTGAATCTTCACCACCTCCTCGGCGACGGCGAGCGTCTTCTCCGGAGGAATGAAGCCGACGACGTCCGCCACCCGGGGATAGGTGGCCGCGTCGCCGTGCGTGGCGCCCATGCCGCCGCCCACCGAGACGTTGAAGCCCACCAGCGCGTCGCCCTCGATGATGGCGATGAAGCCCAGGTCCTGCGCGAAGACGTCCACGTCGTTGAGCGGCGGCACCGCCACGGCGGCCTTGAACTTCCGGGGCAGGTAGGTGGGGCCGTAGATGGGCTCGTCCTCGCCGCCGGCCACCTTCTCCTTCCCCAGCCAGATTTCGTAGTAGGCGCGCGTCTTCGGCAGCAGGTGCTCGGAGAGGCGCACCGCCCACTGGTACACCGTCTCGTGGACGCGCGAGTCCACCGGGTTGGGGTTGCAGAGCACGTTGCGGTTGACGTCACCACAGGCGGCCAGCGTGTCCATCATCGCTTCACTGATGCGGGCGATGGTGGGCCGGAGGTCATCCTTGATGATGCCGTGAAGCTGGAACGCCTGCCGCGTGGTGATGCGCAGCGTGTGGTTGGCGTGCTCTCGCGCCAGGGCGTCCATCGCCAGCCACTGCGCGGGCGTGCACACGCCTCCGGGCAGGCGGGTGCGGAGCATGAAGCTGTAGTCAGGCTCCAGCTTCTGTTGGCGCCGCTCCTCGCGCAGGTCGCGGTCGTCCTGCTGGTAGCTGCCGTGGAACTTGATGAGGCTGGTGTCCGGCGTGGCGAGGCCCCCCGTCACCGGGTCCGTCAGGCTCTCCTCCAGGCTGCCCCGGAGCAGCCGGCTCTGCGTCTTGATGTGCTCCACTTCGGAGAGCGGCTTGGGCTGGTGGCTCATGTCGTTGCTCGCAATCGCAAATGGGTCAGTAGACGTCGCGCAGGTAGCGCCGCTGCTCGCGCAGGGCTTCGAGCCAGGCGTGCGCGTCCTCGCGGCTCTTGCCGCCGTGGGTGGAGACGACGTCCACCAGGGCTGCGTGGACATCCGGGGCCATGCGCTGGGCGTCGCCGCAGACGTAGAGGTGGGCTCCGCCTTCGAGCCACGCGTAGACGTCTCGTCCGGCCTCGCGCAGCCGGTGCTGCACGTAGACCTTCTGCGCGCGATCTCGCGAGAAGGCGAGCGACAGCCGGTGCAGCGTCTGCTTCTTCAGCGCCTCCTGCCACTCCGTCTGGTAGAGGAACTGGGTGCGGAAGTGCTGCTCGCCGAAGAAGAGCCAGTTGCGGCCCTTCGCCCCCGTCTCCGCGCGCTCCTGGACGAAGGCCCGGAAGGGCGCCACGCCGGTGCCGGGGCCAATCATCAGCACGTCCTTGTCCCCGTCCTCCGGCAGGCGGAAGCGCTCGTTGGGCTCGACGAAGACGCGGACCGGGTCGGTGCCGGCCGTGCGCGTGGCCAGGTGGTACGACGCCGCGCCGAAGTGGCGCAGGTCGAAGGCCGTGTAGTCCACCACCGACACCGTGAGGTGGGCCTCCTCGCCCACGCGCCTGGCGCTGGAGGCAATCGAGTACAGCCGGGGCGCCAGCTTGCGCAGCGTCTTCACCAGCTCGGTGGCGTCCCACGTGGCCTTGTGGGCGCGCAGCACGTCGATGACCTGGTGCCCCGCCAGCAGCGCGCGGAAGGCCTCGGCGCGGCCCGGTTCGAGCACCTCCCGAAGCGCCGCGCTGCCCGACAACGTGGCGTGCCGCTCCAGGAAGGGGCGGTTGAGCTTCGTGATTTCCAGCTCGTCACTCAGCCAGCGGGACAGCGGCAGCGTGCGGCCATCGCGGGTGATGGGGGCATCGCCGTCGAGCCGCAGCTCGGACAGGAACATCGCCACCAGCTCCGGGGGATTGTGCGGCCACACCCCCAGCGCGTCACCGGGGGCGTATTCCAACCCCGAGCCCGCGAGCGACAGCTCCACGTGCCGCACGTCCTTGAGCGCGCCGCGCGCGGTGATGCGCTGGTTGAGCAACACCTCCGCGGTGAAGGGGGTCTCCTTGCTGAACGCGGGTGACTTCGCGGGCGGCTCCCGCAGGGGCACGACGGTGGCCGTCACGGGCGCTTGTGGCGTCAGGGCCTCGCGCGCCAGGGTGAAGGTCTGGTCGAGCCAGCCCTGGGCCACGGGCTCGAAGTCCACGTCGCAGTCCGCGCGCTCCAGCAGTCGGGTTGCGCCCAGCTCCGCGAGGCGGGCGTCGAGCACCCGGCCCACCTCACAGAAGCGCGGGTAGCTGGAGTCTCCCAGCCCGAGGATGGCGTAGCGCAACCCCTCCACGCGGGGCGCGCGCTTGCCGAGGATGAACTCGCAGAAGCCTCGCGAGTCATCCGGTGGGTCGCCGTCCCCCTGGGTGCTGATGACGATACAGAGCAGCTTCTCCTTGGCCAGCTCCCGCACGGGATAGTCACTGGCCCGGAACAGTCGCGCGGTGAGCCCGGCGGACTCCACCTGGTGCTTGAGCCGCTCGGCCAGCAGGCGGCTGTTGCCCGTCTGCGTCCCGTAGACGATGGTGAAGGGGACGGCGGGCGCGGCCACGGGCACGGGCGTCACCGAGACGGCTGCGGCCTGGGGCGCGCGAGCGGCCAGCCCCGCCGTGTAGCCGCTCAGCCAGAGCAGGGCGGAGGCGTCCAGCCCCTCCACGAGCTTCAGCAGCAGGGCGCTCTTGTCCTCGCCCAGCAGCGCGTTGATGAACGGGGGGGCGGCGGTGACAGGGGATGCGCTCATCGTGCGGCCTCGCGAAGGGTGACGATTCGGGCGAGCTGGGCCTCCAGGTCCTCGCTGGCTTCCAGCTCCAGCCACGCGGCGCCCGCGTCCCGGGCCTCCGCGCGCAGGGCCCGGCGTGTCTGGGGCGTGTCGGTGTGGACCAGCGCCACCAGTCCCGCGGCGGCGAGCGCGAGCGCCACCTCCACGTCGCCGTGGGTGGTGGAGACGTGCCAGCCCAGGTCGAAGAGCCGGCGCTCCAACTGGAAGGCGCGGGTGCTGGCGTCCGCGCTGGCGGGCAGCAGGACGATGGCGGCGGGCTGTCCCAGCTTCGCGCGCCGCTCGGGCTGTGTGACGAGCGAGGCGTCCACCTTTCCCGGTGCCGAATCCTCCGCCGGCCCCAGGACCATGCCCGCGCCCACCGTGTCGTGCGTGAGCGCGTCGATGACGATGAAGGCGCCCGTGCGGCGGTTGTCGCGGTACGGGTCCGCCAGCAGGGGGCGCCGGCAGACCAGGCGCACCCGGCCGATGTCATTGAGCGTCAATGACTCCGCGGGCTGTTCGGACAGGTCCGCCAGCTCCTTGCGCCACAGCACCCGTTCGATGTGCGCGGGCGCGGTGCGCGTGGCCTGCTTCACCAGGTAGCGGCGGGAGCAGTCCAGCGGCTGCTCGCCGAACCACACGAGCATCGCGTCGAGCTGATGGAGCGCCAGCGGCGGCTGGTCCACGTGGGCCAGCACGTCGCCCCGGCTGGCGTCCACCTCGTCCGCCAGCCGCAGCGTCACGGACGCGGGGGACGCGGCCTCCTCCAGCGGTCCGTCGAAGGTGTCGATGCCCGCCACGCGCGTGCGGCGCCCGGAGGGATGGACCTGGATTTCATCCCCCACGCGGATGGTGCCGGAGGCAATCTGTCCCGCCAGGCCTCGGTAGTCCTGGTGGGGCCGCAGCACGTACTGGACGGGGAAGCGGAAGGGCGCGGCGTCCTGCCGGCGCTGATGGGGCAGCGACTCCAACCACGAGAGCAGCGTGCCGCCTTCGTGCCAGGGCGTGCGGGCGCTGGGCTGGGTGATGTTGTCTCCGCGGCTGGCGCTGACGGGGAAGAGCCGCACACCCTCGAAGCCGAGCGCGTGGGCGAAGTCCACCAGCTCGGCGCCGATGCGTTCGAACGCGTCCCGGTCGAAGCCCGTGAGGTCCATCTTGTTCACCGCCACGGCCAGGTAGGGGATGCCCAGCAGCGAGGCGATGTACGCGTGGCGGCGCGTCTGCGGCAGCACGCCCAGCCGCGCGTCCACCAGGATGACCGCCGCGTCCGCCGTGGAGGCGCCGGTGGCCATGTTGCGCGTGTATTGGATGTGCCCCGGCGTGTCCGCGACGATGACCTTGCGCCGCGCCGTGCTCAGGTAGCGGTAGGCGACGTCGATGGTGATGCCCTGCTCGCGCTCGGCACGCAGGCCGTCCGTGAAGAGGGAGAAGTCCAGCTCCTCCTCGTCCGCGCCGGCCGCGGCCTTCAGGCCCTGGGCCAGCGCCTCCGGTGGCACGGAGACGGCGGCGGCGGCCCGCTTCGCGCTGGCCTTCCGCACGGCTGAAATCTGGTCCTCGAAGAGGCCGTCGCACTCGTAGAGGAGCCTGCCGATGAGGGTGGACTTGCCGTCATCCACGGAGCCCACCACGACGAGGCGGAGCAACTCGCGGGCGGAGTGCTGGTCAAGCAGTTGCTGCAAGCCGGTGTCCATCAGAAGTAGCCCTCGCGCTTCTTGAGCTCCATGGAGCCCTCTTCGTCGTGGTCGATGAGCCGGCCCTGCCGCTCGGACTGGCGGGCGTTGACCATCTCGTGGATGACGGTCTCCACCGTGGTGGCGGAGGATTCGATGGCGCCGCTGAGCGGGTAGCAGCCCAGCGTGCGGAAGCGCACGCGCCGGAGCACGGGCTTCTCCCCGGGACGCAGCCGCATGCGCTCGTCATCCACCATGAGCAGCGTGCCGCCCCGGTCAATCACCGGACGCTCCGCCGCGAAGTAGAGCGGCACCACGGGGATGCGCTCGCGCAGCACGTAGTGCCACACGTCCAGCTCCGTCCAGTTGGACAGCGGGAAGACGCGCATGCTTTCGCCCGCGTCGACGCGGCCGTTGAAGAGGTTCCACAGCTCGGGCCGCTGCCGGCGCGGGTCCCACTGGCCGTGCTTGTCCCGGAAGGAGAACACCCGCTCCTTGGCGCGGGACTTCTCCTCGTCACGCCGCGCGCCGCCGAAGGCCGCGTCGAAGCCATGCTTCGCCAGCGCCTCCAGGAGCGACTGCGTCTTCATCGCGTGGGTGTACTTCTGGCTGCCGTGGTCGAAGGGGTTGATGCCCTCCGCCAGCGCGCGCTGGTTCTGGTGGACGATGAGGCGCAGCCCGTGGCGGGCCACGAAGGCGTCCCGGAACGCGTACATGTCCCGGAACTTCCAGGTGGTGTCCACGTGGAGCAGCGGGAAGGGGAGGGGCGCGGGATGGAACGCCTTGCGCGCCAGGTGCAGCAGCACCTGCGAGTCCTTGCCGATGCTGTAGAGCATCACCGGGTTGGCGAACTCGGCCACCGTTTCCCGGAGGATGTGGATGCTCTCCGCCTCCAACTCCGACAGGTGCGACGCCCGCGCGAATGAATGCTCACTCATGACCGCCCTCCGCCACGCGCGCTGGCGCGTGTCCGTGCTCTGGGGTGCCCTGCGCCACCAGCGACGGCAGGCGCGAGCGCAGGGAGACGACTTCGCCCACGATGAGCAGCGACGGTGAGCCCAGCCCATCGCGTGCCACCGCCTGGGCGATGTGGCCCAGCGGGGCCTCCACCACCCGTTGATGCTCCCACGTGCCCGCCTCCACCACCGCGGCCGGGGTGGACGCGGCGCGCCCCGCGCCGACCAGCGCGCGCGCCGTCTCCTCCAGCCGGCTCCCCGCCATGTAGAGGACCAGCGTCTGGGCCTTCGCCAGGAAGTCCCAGTCCGGCGCGCCGCCTCCGCGGTACGCCGTGGCGAACGTCACCGCGCCGGAGACGCCCCGGTGCGTGACGGGGATGGCCGCCGCCGCGGGCACGGCCGTCCCGGCGGTGATGCCGGGCACGACTTCATAGGGGATGCCCGCTTCTTCCAGCGCGAGCGCCTCCTCGCCGCCGCGGCCGAAGACGAAGGCGTCGCCCCCCTTGAGCCGCACCACGCGGCGCCCCAGCAGGGCCTGGGCGATGAGGATGACGTGAATCTCCTCCTGGCTCACCGAGTCGCCGCCTCCCTCCTTGCCCACGTAGATGAGCCGCGCGTGGGGACGCGCATGCTCCAGCACGCCGGGGTGGACCAGCCGGTCGTGAACGACGGTGTCCGCCTCCCGGAGCACGCGCGCGGCGCGCAAGGTCAACAGCTCCGGGTCACCCGGGCCCGCGCCGACCAGGAACACGCGGCCTCTCGTCTGCTCTCTCATGGTGTCTCTCCAGGAACCTTCAAGGCCTGCATCTCCTCGCGAAGCCGTGCCCAGGCCGCCTTGCGCTCGCCCTGCTCCAGCAGCACGCCGATGTCTCCCACCGCCACCTGCTTGAGCAGGTGCTGGCGTTCCTCACCCCGGGGCAGGTGCTCGCGCAGCCAGCCGCTGAGCCGCGCCCGCCAGACGTGGTGGCGCGTCACCTGCGCGGTGAGCGTCTTGCGCAGGTGGCTCGCCAGCGCGGGCGCCTGACCCGCGGTGGACACCGCGACGGTGATGGGGCCCGCCTGCCGATGGAGGGCAGGGTGAAGTCACACAGCTCGGGCTCGTCCGCGGTGTTGACCCAGACGCCCAGGGCGCGGGCTTCCGCCGCCACCTGCCGGCTCACGGCCGCGTCATCCGTGGCCGCGAGCACCAGGTGATGGCCACGCACGTCGCCGGCCTCGTAGGCGCGGGACAGCCACGCCAGGTGCCCGCCGGTGGCGAGCTCCCGAAGCATGGCGGTGGCTTGCGGCGCGATGACGCGCAGTCGTGCGCCGGCGTCGAGCACCGCCAGCGCGCGGCCTTCCGCGATGGCGCCGCCGCCCACCAGCAGGACGGAGCGGCCCTCCAGCCGGAGGCACACGGGATAATCCATGGGATGTGATGGCATGGCGGGACTCAGCGGACCGGGTGGAGGCCGCACTCGCGGTTCTCCGCGGACTCCCACCACCAGCGGCCCGCGCGTTCGTCCTCGTAGGGCTTCACCGCGCGGGTGCAGGGCGCGCAGCCGATGGACGGGTACCCTCGGTCATGGAGCGCGTTGTAGGGCACGCCGTTCGCCCGGACATAGGCCCAGATGTCCCGGCTGCTCCACGTGGCCAGCGGGTTGAGCTTGAGCAGCCCGTGCGCGCCGTCCACCTCCGCCGTCGCCACGTCGGTGCGGGTGACGGACTGCTCGCGGCGCAGCCCCGTCACCCACGCCGCGCGGCCGGACAGCGCGCGGATCAGCGGCTCCACCTTGCGGATGGCGCAACACTCCTTACGCGCCTCCAGGCTCTGGCGAAAGGAGAAGTAGCCCTTCGAGGACTCCAGCGTCTCCACGGGCTCGCGCTCCGGGAAGTACGTCTCCACGGTGACGCCGTAGCGCTTGCGGACCACGTCCATCAGTTCGTACGTCTCCGGCGGCAGGCGGCCGGTGTCGAGCGTGAACAGGCGCAGGCTGGGCGCGTGCTGGCGCGCCAGGTCGATGAGGACCATGTCCTCCACGCCGAAGCTGGAGGCAATGGCCGCGCGCGCGCCGAAGCGGCGTTCGGCCCAGGCGAGCACGTCCTGTGCGGGGGCATCCTTCACTTCGGCGGCTTCGGCCAGCAAGGCCGAGGCATGGGGCAGCGGGGGCGACATGGGGACTCCGGCAAAAAGAAAGGCCCGCCTCTTTCGAGGGCGGGCCGCACGAGCAAGAAGGTTCGAGAAGGACGCGCTACTCGCTTCTCGCTGCTCGGCGCCCGCCCTCCGGCGGACACGCGGAACACGCACAGCACAGACAGCAGCAGCCACCCGCGGCACAGGCGACGGCGCGCCTTGCGAGCGAGGGAGAGCGGCGGGTATGGGTGTCAAAGGCGAGGGACATGGGCACGCGGTGCAGGGCTGGGTGCGGAAACGAAAACGGCCCGGTTCCTGGGAGAGGAGACCGGACCGGGAGGAGCGCGAGGCGGAAGGCTTGGGGAGGCTTCCGTTGTGCGCGTCAACAACCCAGGTCCGGCTGACGACAGCAGGCACACGACGGACAGCAGCGGCTGGTGAACGGCGCGGCGGTCGGTGTGAGCGGGTGCGTCATCGAGGAATCCCACGCTAGCGCCTGCAGCGGGCTGGCGTCAACGGGCCCTCCCGGAGCGCACCGTGGGGCGGGCCAGCCCGGGGCCACCAGCCGCTCGCTCGCCCGCATGGGGCCGGGGGGCGTTCGCCGCGGGGTGGACATTCGCGTGGGCGTTGGAAGGAGGCGGGGAGCCGGGCCCTCGTTGCCCTTGCGGTGAGGGGCACCACCTTTGCGGCAAGCCGGATTCACCCGTCACCCATTGGAGGCCATTGATGGCGAGCACCAACAAGGACGTCGAGACGCTCAACTCCTTCCTGCGCGGCGAAATCTCCGCCGTGGAGACCTATCGTCAGGCGATCGGGCATGTGTCGGACGGACTGGCCCGCGACGCGCTGGAGTACTGCCAGCACGACCATGAGCACCGGGTCGAGGAGATTCGCGAGCGCATCCTGAGAATGGGCGGTGAGCCCGCCAAGGGCTCCGGCATGTGGGGCACCTTCGCCAAGCTGGTGCAAGGCGGCGCGGATGTCCTGGGCGAGAAGGCCGCCATCCAGGCGCTGGAGGAGGGCGAGGACCACGGCCTGGCCGACTACCAGCGCGACGCGGACCAGGTGCATGGCGAGAACCGCCGCTTCGTGCGCATGGAGCTGATCCCCGCCCAGAAGCGGACGCATGAGCGGCTCAGCCGCCTCAAGCGCACGCTTCACTGAGAGCGCGCGGAAGGTGTGTGTGCCGGCCGACTGGCGCGTCGTGGGCGCCCGGCCGGCTTTTCTCAAGCCGTGCGACAGCGGGAGGTGCTTCTCGTAACCCACTCCGTTACAGCACGCTCGCATGCCCTTGAACCCGCCCCTGCGGAGCGCTGGAGCTTGTGCGCATGGCGTGCGATACCTGGGGTTGGCTCATCGCGTTTGGGGAGGCGGAGCATGTCGCCGGACCGCGGTTCATCGAAACGTGATTCACGTCCGGAGTCAGTCTCCGGCGAGGAATCCCGGACCGCCCCCGCGACCACCTCCTCGCTGATGGATGCCAGCCACGCGGGGACGCTGAGCGCGGGCTGCGAGGCCCTGTTCCGCTCCACGGAGACCACGCTCCAGTGGGCCTGGCGGGTGCTGAAGTGCGCGAAGGCGGGCCCGGGCGCGGGGCCGCTGGCAACGTCCGCCCGGCAGTGCGCGCTGGAGTTCCTGGACCGCATCCCGCCCCATGTTCGCCGGGGCGTGGCGGAGCTGTTGGGGTACAGCAGCCTGTGGCAGGCGGTGTGTACGCGGCTGGGCCGCCCGGTGGCGCGCTCCAACGAGGAGCTGCTGCATGAGCTGGGCGAGGACCTCCAGGTCCTGCTCCACGGCGCCCAGGCGCGGCTGGGCACCGCCGCCGCGCTGGAGCAGGGGCTCCTGGTCCACCTGGGACGGATGCGGGACTCGCGCCGGTCGGAACCCGGCGCGCCCATGGAGCTTCGCGCGGCGCTGGACGCCTTCACGCATGCGCTCTCCGAGCTGATGACCGCGGCCAGCGCCTACCGCCGCGCGTGGGAGGCCGCGGAGTCGGAGCTGTCGGAGTCCGCGGAGTGGCTTGGCGCCGGAGACCCGGGCTTCTGCGCGTGGATGGCGGACCACCTGTCGGAGACCGTCTTCGCGTGGCGCAACGCCCAGGCCTCCGTTCGCATGCTGCGCGAGCTGGGCGAGCTGTCCCACCCGCCCTGAGCCCGCGGCGGGCCTGGTAGTACGGCGGGCGCCGGGGTGTCGACAGGGCTGGCGACGGCCAGGGTCGCGAACGACAGGAGGAGGGCGGCGCTCCACGCGAAGGGACGGCTGCTGGGGGACATGCTGGCTCCGGAGCCCTCATGGCCATGCGGCATGCACGGGTATGAGGGCTGCCAGGGATTAGCAGGGGTTGTCATGGATTGACGTCTGGGTTCAACGCCCGTCCATTCAATGGCAGACGGCGCGGGGGACACCGCTTGGGTGCGTCACGCCTCCACGAGGATGCGGTGCCGGTACAGCTCCAGCAGGACGTCCTCGGACAGGTCCGCCTGTTTGTGTTCGCGCAGGTGCTGGCGCACGGCGGCCACGGGCTCGCGTCCGGTGAAGTCCACGAGCAGGCCATAGGCCTCGCCGGGCAGGGCCACGGCGTCGTATTCGCTGTAGGCGCCCAGCGCCACGCTGCCGTCCTGCATCCACTGCACGGTGGCATCGGGGTTGAGCTTGAGGGTGCGCGGCAGCCGGGGGGACACGGCGGTGTCGTGGAGCTTCTCCAGCGTCTTCAGCTCGATGGTGCCGTCCAGGCCCAGCAGCTTCTCCAGCCCATCCGGGGGCAGGGCCTTCACCAGTCGGTAGGATTCCCTGTAGTAGTCCTGCTCCAGGCCTTCGTACCCCTGCCACAGCGCCGCGTAGGCCTTGGCGGGTGGCGCGGTGTCATCCAGGTCCTCCACGGTGAGCGGACCGGGCTGCGTCTCCGCGCGGTCCTTGCCTGACAGCACGTACTCCGGCAGGAGCTGGAGCGCCGTCCAGCGCGACAGCTGGATTTCCGCCAGCGTCAGGTACGTCTTGAGGGACATCCAGAACTTGCGGCCGTCCGCGCCCGCCACGTACTTGCAGAAGAAGGTGGAGCAGACGGCCTCGCGGTAGGGCCAGATGGTGCAGCCGCCACTGTCCGCGGCGTAGTAGCCGCAGCGCAGGGACGCGGCCCGGCCAAAGAACTGGTGGCCGTTCTTATAGAGGAGATGGAACTTGGCGGGCGGCTTCACCCACTGCGGCGTGACGCCCACGCGGCTGGCGATTTTCGCCTCCATGCGGCGCCGGCCCTCGGCCAGCTCGGGGCGGTCATCGGAGAGCAGCGCGCCCACCAGGTAGTTGGGCAGGCGCGGTGAGTAGGTGCAGCACTTGGTGTCCGGCCGGAACATGCGGTCCACGCCGTCCACCGAGGCGACGGCGCCCTGCGCGGTGTCCTGGCACATGGCGCAGTTGGAACACGTGGCCTTGCTCTCCTCGGGGACGTCCTGTCGGAAGAAGCCGGGGAGGAGGTCGCGGTAGAGAAGGGGCAGGCTGTCGAGCAGGCGTGGCATGGCGGCTCCGGGAAGGTGTCCTCCGACGCGCCGGATGACTCCCCGGCGCGGGCTTTCTTCCCGGAGCCTGACGAGCGGAACGACGTGTCGAGCGGACTAGAAGTAGCAGATGGAGTCGAAGCCGCAGTAGCCCTGACGATCGCCGCACTTGCAGTGGTAGTCATCCGCACAGAGCATCGTCGGACAGAAGGGGCCGCCCGGCCCGCCAGTGCCGCCACCCGTGCGATAGGTGTACTCGCACACGTTGTTCATGCAGGTGGCCGTCTGCGCGCTGGGACACGCGTTCGCGCACTGCGAGTCCTCGTCACAGAAGGACTGGTGGCAGATGGCCATCGACGACTCCTCCGCCTCCTGGACGAGGACGGCGCTCTCACACTGCTCCTGGGGCTCGGAGCTGGTGGGGGCGGCGACCGCGACGGTCGCGAACGTCAACAGCAGGGCGGCACTCCAGGCAAAGGGACGGCGGCTGGCGGACATGGTGGCTCCTGGCGCCGACAACCTGGGCGGTCGTGCACGGGAATGTCGGGCTGTCAAAGAATACCAGGAGGCGTCAGGGATGAACGGACGTTTGTTCCGGCGGTGGTTTTCAATGGCAGACATTCACCGGGGCCACGGATTCATGTCGCGCGAAGTTTCCGTCGGGACTGCCGCGCCTGCCGCGGTGCTTCCTGTCGTGGCAGGTGGGACGCGGAATCGTGAGTCGTGTTTCACCCGCGCAGGCAGGTCAAAAAGCGTGGCCGTTATTGAAATCGCGCTATGACCTGACGGTACAGGTGGCGTGTCCGGTAGGCTACGCAACCGATGTCGTGGGTCATCCCCCGGTGACCGCTCGGAGG
Organism: Myxococcus sp. 1LA; assembly: GCA_046520405.1. Taxonomy (GTDB): domain Bacteria; phylum Myxococcota; class Myxococcia; order Myxococcales; family Myxococcaceae; genus Myxococcus. The sequence goes on along the minus strand of JBKGHI010000020.1, from coordinate 16,662 downwards.
TGCGCCTTGGACGGTTCCGGTCCCCTCCCACTTTCCGTTGAAGCCCAGGACGTTGGCGTCAGTGGACGCGTGCATGCGGCGCTGACACACCAGTTTCCGCATCTGCATCCGGTGGCACGTCATGCCATTCGCGGGCTCGTGCGTTTCTGTGATGGGTGGCGTCGGCTGTTCCCCGCGCGGCGGCCGACACACGTGGTGCCCGCGCTGACGACGTGGGAGCAATTCCTGTCAACGGAGTCCCGCTCGCGCCGCGCCATGGTGACGGTGCAGCCGCTGGGCGTGGACACGCACGAAGGTGGCTGGGCGGCGGTGCTGCTGGCGAACGTGGCGCGCTGGTACCGCGACAACCTGGGCGTGCGCCGGCAGAACCAACCCCTGGACGTCTGGGTGGCGCGCCTGGGCCGTGAAGGCGCGGACGCGCGCCAGCGTGCGCCGGACCCGGAGGTCCTCACCGCCGCCGTCACGTGCGAGGACGGTGGGTTCCAGGTGGTGCGGCTGACGCTGGAGGACGCGGCGCTGACGCCGGCGCGGTGGCGGCGCTGTTGGCGCGCGCGCCCGTGCGCTCGCTGGCCGAGGCGCGCCGGGATGGCGTGTTCCCGCAGGTGGTGGTGGACCGCGCCTCTAAAGTCGACAGCGCGTGGGCGTCCCATCTGCTGACGTCGAGCGCCTGGCTGGGCGCGCGCGTGGACGCGGCGACGGGCGCGCTGGCGCTGAGCTTCGACCACCTGGTGATGGATGGCACGGCGATGGCCGAGCTGGCGCTGGCCGCCTCGGTGGGGCTGCCTCGCCGGGCGGACCACCCGGAGCCGGGGGACTGGCTCACGGGGCCCCAGGAGCCCTCGCCGGTGCTGCGGGTGGAGTTGCCGGAGGGGCTCGACTTCCGCAACCTCACCTGCGCGATGCTCCAGGCGGTGCAACGGGCGGGGGAGGGCGTGTTCCCCGTGGACAACCCCACGCTGCTGGTGCCGGTGCTGCCTTCGTCACCGCACACCGTGGCGCGCAAGTGGCGGCGCATCAGCATCGCGGTGATTCCCTCGCGGACGGCTACCGGCCCGATGTCGCCCACGCGCGTCGCGCACCTGCTGGAGGAAACACGCCGGGGGGGCGGCGTGTTGAAGGACATCTTCGCCACGCTCTACTCGCCGGCGCTGCCGTGGTGGATGCCGTCGCTCACCACGCACGGCTTCGCCTTCACACCGTTGCTGCGGCAGGTGCCCGCGGCCCTGGGAGGGAATGCCCTGCTGTCCAAAATCACCTTGGAGGTCGACGATGATGACGCGCTGGCGCGCCATCCCCCGCTCTACTTCAACACGATGCGGCCGCTGTGCGCCGTGGGGGGCGGTGTGGCCCTCTGCGTGACGGAGGTCCTCCACGCGACGCCCTCGGGCGTGCGCAAGCGCCTCCACGCGGCCCTGGCGGGCAGTGGCGCCCTGGGCACGCGCGAGCGGCTGGTGGCCTTCCGGGACGAGCTCGTCGCGGAGGCCCTCCGCAGGGCCCGGCCGGTACGTCCGACTCCTCCTTGAACCCTCCTGGTCTTCCGTCACGAGAGCACTCCATGGTCTCCCCCCACGACCCCGGACGCATCCGGCCGCGACCGCACCTCAAGTTCCCCTTCGACGCGAGCTTCCCGCGCATCTGGCACCGCAACGGCCCTGGCACCACGCACCTGTGGAACGGGCTCAACATGCTCTTCCCCCAGGGCGAGCGGTTCTTCGTGCGCAGCGTCAACCACTACATGCCGCAGCTGGCGGACGCGCCCGCGCTGCGCGCCCAGGTGAAGGCCTTCTTCGCGCAGGAGGGCAAACACGCGCACGAGCACCAGGACTACATCGAGCTGCTGGAGTCCCAGGGCTACGACATCCACCGCTTCATGCAGCGCTACAACGCCTTCCTGTGGGGCTTCGTCGACGGGCGGCTGCCGCCGTCGCTGCGGCTGTCCATCACCGCCGCGCTGGAGCACTACACGGCGCTGATGGGGGAGAACACGCTGACGCTGGGGGTGTTCGCGGACGGCCACCCGGCGATGCGCAACCTCATCGAATGGCACGCCGCCGAGGAGATTGAGCACAAGGCGGTGGCCTTCGACGTGCTGCGCATGGTGGCGCCGGGCTACGGGCTGCGCGTGCTGGGCATGGTGCTGGGCGTGGCGTCGCTGTTCGCGCTGTGGTTCGCCGCCACGGTGACGCTGCTGCGCCAGGAGCGCGGCCTGGGGTGGACGGGGCTCGTCCGCGAGCTGTGGCGGGCCCACCGGAAGGACCCGGTGCTGTTCCGTGTGCTGGGCCGGGGGATGTGGCAGTACCTGCGCCCGTCCTTCCACCCCTTGGACAACGACAACCTGGCCCTGGCCAGGGCGCACCTGGCGACGCTGGAGGCGCCGCCCGCGGACGTCCCGGAACGCGAGGCGGCGTAGGCGCGTGGCAGGACGCCTGGCGAGGGGGCACTCCGCGCGGTTGTTGCTCGCGGAGGGAACGTGCTGGCCACCGCGAGGGTTGCTGGCTCCCGTGCCACGCCGTCCACCGTCCTGGCGATTCCTGCTCGCCGTGCTGCTGTGTGGGGCCTTCCCGTTCCAGGCGGGGGCCTTCTCGGTCCAGGACCACCGCGCGCTCACGGAGGCCGCGCTCGAAGCGGCGGTGGCGTCCGGGGCCAGCGCAGGGCTCGCGGAGCACCGGGGATACGTGGTGCATGGCGCCACCGCGGAGGACCTGAACCTCCACGTGAAGTGGACGGGCTGGCACCACTTCTACCGCCCGGAGGGGGCGCTCTCCTCCGTGCTGCGGCGGAGCTCGGAGGACCGGGTCCGCGCGCTGTGGGAGGACGCCCTGGAGGCCGCGCGCAACGGCGACCTGCCGCGCGCCTGGGACCGCGCTGGCCACCTGGCCCACCACCTCCAGGACATGGCGTCTCCGCCCCACGTCGTTCCGGTGAACCACGGCCTCGGCGATGGCTTCGAACGCTACGGCGTCCGTGCCTCGCTGAAGCGCCTGCCACGCCGCGAGGTGTCACCGCTGTCAGGGACGGAAGCGCAGCGGGCGCTCGCGCGGGAGACGCTGGAGGCGGTGCGGACCGGGGCGCTGGCGATGGAGGACGGCGACGCGCTGCCTTGGAGCGCCTTCTGGTCCGAGCCGGACTTGGCGTCGCCCGGTGCCTTCGGCGTCTATGGCCCGGTGGGCAACGCCTTCGGCCGCGGCGAGGTGCGTTGGAAGGGGAGGGCGCGGCGCATTCCTCCCGAGGGGCCGGCGGCCTTCATGGATGACCGGGTGGCCTCGGCAGTGGCGTACTCCGGCGCGTTCCTGGCGTGGGCGGCGGCGCGCTTCGAGGAGGTGTCGGCTCCGGACGCGACCTTCGTCGCGCTGCGCGCCTTCCATCCCTCGCCCGAGCTGTCGTTGGAGGTGCTGGGCGGCGTCTTCTCCGATGCGCGTGGCACGGCGCCGGTCGCGGGCCTGCGGGGCTCGTTGCCGCTGCCCCATGGCCTGGGGCTGTCGGTGGATTGGACGCGGGGCCTGGTGGGTGGCCCGGCGCTCCGGTCCAGGCCGGTGGGCGGCTGGGCCTTCTCCGTGCTGTCTCCGCCGCTCGTCGCGTGGCGGCCGGGGTATGCCTGGGGCGTGGACGTTCGTGCCTCGGCGGGCGTGGGGCTGCGCACGTGGGAGGGCGGCGCACGCGCCTGGGCGTGCCCGTGGGGCTGCGCGCGCACGTGCCTCTGGGCGCGAACCTCGTCGCCAGCACGGAGGTGCTCTACCAGGGCCTGCGCCCCCCTGGCGTGACATGGGCGCATGGTTTCACCTGGAACCTGGGGCTCGGCGTGGCCCTGGGGGACTGGTAAGTCTGGGAAACCGGACATCGTCATTGCCTGTGACGGCCACGGGAGGGTAAGGCCCGCTCCGGGATGAGCGACCCGACACCAGGGCGGTTGAGAGGCACCGGAGCGTGGCTCCTGGGCGTGCTCGTGGTCGCGGTCCTCCTGGGCTTCCAGACGCGCTCTCCAGGTCCCAACCTCTACGCGCTCCAGGCGGAGGCGTGGCTGGGCGGGCGTCTGGACGTGGCGCAGGGGCCGCATGACCTGGCGCTGTACGGCGGCAAGGCTTGGGTGCCGTTTCCTCCGTTCCCCTCGGTGCTGTTGCTGCCGGTGGTCGCGGTGACGGGGCCGGAGCGGGCGCCCGTCGTCGCGGTGGCCGTGCTGTTGGCGTGTGTGGCCGGCTGGGCCGCGTGGCGGCTTTTCTCCCGGCTGGAGGTGCCCCGGCGTGAGCGGGCGTGGCTGACGGCCGCGCTGCTGCTGGGGACGGGCTTCTGGTCCTGCGTGCTGTGGAGCAACGGCGTCTGGTTCTTCGCGCATGTCGTGGCCACCACCTTCCTGCTGCTGGCGGTGACGGAAGCGCTGGGGCGCGGGCGCGCGGTGCTGGTGGGGTTGTGCGTGGGAGCGGCGTTCCTCTCCCGGCAGCTCGCGGTCTACAGCTTGGTCTTCGTGCTGGCGTTGCTGTGGCGGCGCGCGAGCGAGCAGGGCCGGCGGCGGCAGGTGCTTCAGGTCGTTCTGGCGCTGGGGGCCTTCGGCCTGTGCGCGCTCGTGTACCTGGCCTACAACGCGGCGCGCTTCGGCAGCCCCTTTGACACGGGGTATGCCCACATCCCGCTGGATGGCTTCCTCGCGGAGCGCGTGGCGAAGTACGGCCTGTTCCACCCGGCCTATGTGCCGTTCAACGCCATCTCCATGTTCCTGGAGGGGCCGCACTTCGTCTTCGCGTCGCCGCGCTTATTGCAGCCCCTGGCGATGGATGGCATCGGCACGTCGCTCACCATCGCCAGCCCCTTCCTCTTCGTGGCGCTGGCGGCGCGTGGGAATGGAACGTCCGTTCCGCTGCGAGCCGCATGGGCGAGCGTGCTGCTCGCGCTCGTCCACATGCTGCTCTACTACAACAACGGCTACGTGCAGCTGAACGCGCACCGGTTCGGGCTGGACTTCCTGCCCGTACTCATCGTGCTCGTCGCGCTGGGCGCCCACCGGCTCCCCACGGACCGGTGGAAGCCGCTGGTGGCGTGGGCCGTGGGCCTCAATGTCTTCGCGCTGGCGGTGCTTCCCGTTTTGTCACGAGCCCTGCGCAGGCTCTGACGTGCGGCTGACACCTACCGTGGCACCTGCCCGCATGTCCGGCAGGCGTCCCGGCGTGAACTCTTCACGCGCCGGGCCGACGCACGGTGATAAGGACGGCCCCGCTGTTACCCAGAGCCACGACTTCGACCCATGTCCAGCATGCATACCCTGCGTGGGGCCCCGGCCCTCTCTGACTTCAGGCTCGCCAAACTCCTGGCCCAGTGCCGTGAGCGCGTGCCCTCCGTTTCATCCCTCTACGCGGAGTTCGTGCACCTCATCGACGCTCCGGCGCCCCTCGGCGAGGCGGACCTGGCCACCCTGGGCCGCCTGCTCGACTACGGGCCCCGCGTGGCCACGGGCGCGCGCACCGGCAGCCTGCTGCTGGTGCTGCCCCGGCCGGGCACCATTTCGCCCTGGTCCTCGAAGGCCACGGACATCGCCCACAACTGCGGCCTGGGCGAGCGCGTGCGGCGCATGGAGCGCGGCACCGCCTTCTTCATCGCGGGCCCCGACGGGCGCGCGTTGCAGGACGCGGAGCTGGAGCGCCTGAAGCCGGTGCTGCATGACCGGATGACGCAGGCGGTGGTGGGGCGGCTGGAGGACGCGGCCATCCTGTTCGCGGGGCACACGCCCCGGCCCTTCACGACGGTAGACGTGCTGGGCGGAGGCCGCGCGGCGTTGGTGACCGCCAACCGCGAGCTGGGCCTGGCCCTGGCCGACGACGAGATGGATTACCTGGTGGCGCGCTTCAACGAGCTGAAGCGCAACCCCACCGACGTCGAGCTGATGATGTTCGCGCAGGCCAACAGCGAGCACTGCCGGCACAAGATTTTCAACGCGAGCTGGACCATCGACGGCAAGCCGCAGGAGCGCTCGCTCTTCCAGGCCATCAAGAACACGTACATCCAGCACAAGGAAGGCGTGCTCGGCGCGTACAAGGACAATGCGGCCGTCATCGAAGGCTTCGAGGTGGACCGCTTCTTCCCGTCCCCCGAATCCGGTGAGTGGGGCTCCGTGCGCGAGCCGGCCCACATCATGATCAAGGTGGAGACGCACAACCACCCGACGGCCATCTCCCCGTACCCGGGCGCCGCCACCGGCGCGGGCGGCGAGATTCGCGACGAGGGGGCCACCGGCCGTGGCGCCCGGCCCAAGGCGGGCCTCACCGGCTTCAGCGTGAGCCACCTGCGCATCCCGGGCTTCGAGCAGCCCTGGGAGCAGCCCTACGGCAAGCCGGACCGCATCGTCTCCGCGCTGGACATCATGGTGGACGGGCCGCTGGGCGGCGCCGCCTTCAACAACGAGTTCGGCCGGCCGAACCTCACGGGCTACTTCCGCAGCTACGAGGTGCAGGTCCCCACGCCGGGCGGCGTGGAGGTGCGCGGCTACCACAAGCCCATCATGATTGCCGGCGGCCTGGGCAACATCCGCGCGCCGCACGTGCAGAAGGGGCGCTTGCAGCCGGGGGACAAGCTCATCGTCCTGGGCGGGCCCGCGATGCTCATCGGCCTGGGCGGCGGCGCGGCGTCTTCCATGGCGCAGGGCGCGAGCGCGGCGGACCTCGACTTCGCCTCCGTGCAGCGGGACAACGCGGAGATGGAGCGGCGCTGCCAGGAGGTCATCGACGGCTGCTGGGCGCAGGGCGAGAAGAATCCCATCCGCTCCATCCACGACGTGGGCGCCGGTGGCCTGTCCAACGCGGTGCCGGAGCTGGCCCACGACAACGATTTGGGCGGCCGGCTGGAGCTGCGCGCGGTGCCCAACGCCGAGCTGGGCATGTCGCCGGTGGAAATCTGGTGCAACGAGGCGCAGGAGCGCTACGTGCTGGGCGTGGCGCCGGAGGACCTGGCCCGCTTCGCCGCCCTGTGCGAGCGCGAGCGCGCGCCCTTCGCCGTGCTGGGAGACGCCACCGCCGAGCAGACCCTGAAGCTGGGGGACACGCAGTTCGGCAACGCGCCCATCGACCTGCCTATGGACGTGCTGTTCGGCAAGGCGCCGCGCATGCACCGCGACGTGACGTCGCGCCCGCTGTCGTTCGCGCCGCTGACGCTGGATGGCTCGTTGGAGGTGCTGGCGGAGCGCGTGCTGAGCCACCCCACGGTGGCGGACAAGAGCTTCCTCATCACCATTGGTGACCGCACCGTGTCCGGGCTCAGCAGCCGGGACCAGATGGTGGGCCCCTGGCAGGTGCCGGTGGCGGACTGCGCGGTGACGCTGTCCACGGTGACGAGCACCACCGGCGAGGCCATGGCCATGGGCGAGCGCACGCCGCTGGCCCTCATCGACGCGGCGGCCTCGGCGCGCATGGCGGTGGGCGAGGCGCTCACCAACATCGCCGCGGCCCGCATCGGCAAGCTGTCCGACGTGAAGCTGTCCGCCAACTGGATGGCCGCCGCGGGCAGCCCGGGCGAGGACGCCAGCCTCTACGCCGCCGTCCACGCGGTGGGCATGGAGCTGTGCCCCGCGCTGGGCCTCACCATCCCCGTGGGCAAGGACTCCATGTCCATGCGCACCGTCTGGGAGGACCGGGGTACCCGCAAGGCCGTGACGGCCCCGGTGTCGCTCATCATCTCCGCGTTCGCGCCGGTGCTGGACGTGCGCAAGTCGCTCACGCCGCAGTTGGTCGACGTGGCGGACGACACGCGGCTGCTCTTCATCGACCTGGCGCGCGGGAAGCAGCGGCTGGGCGGCTCCGTGGTGGCGCACGTCCACGGGCAAGTGGGGCCGGAGAGCCCGGACGTGGAGGACCCGGCGCTGCTGCGAGGCTTCTTCGCGGCGGTGCAGGCGCTCAGCGAGGCCGGCGTGCTGCTGGCGTACCACGACCGCTCCGACGGCGGCCTGTGGGCCACGCTGTGCGAGATGGCCTTCGCGGGCCACTGCGGCCTGGACGTGGACCTGGCCCCGCTGGGCGGTGACATGGCGGCGGCCCTCTTCAACGAGGAGCTGGGCGCGGTGGTGCAGGTGCGCGCCTCGGACGTGGCGCGCGTGCGCGAGGTGCTGGCGCAGCAGGGCCTGTCTCGCGACGTCCACGAGCTGGGCCGCCCGCAGCCGTCGCTCCAGGTGCGCGTGCGCCGTGGCGGCGACACGTTGCTGGCGAAGGACACGCTGGCGCTGCGCCGCATCTGGTCCCGCGTCAGCCATGAGATGCAGAAGCTGCGCGACAACCCCACCTGTGCCGATCAGGAGGCCGCCGCGCGGTGTGACGCGGCGGACCCGGGCCTGTCGCCGAAGCTGACCTTCGACCCGGCGCAGGACGTGGCCGCGCCCTTCATCGCGAAGGGGGCTCGCCCGCGCGTGGCCGTACTGCGAGAGCAGGGCGTCAACAGCCAGCAGGAGATGGCCGCAGCCTTCACGCGGGCGGGCTTCGCCGCGGTGGATGTCCACATGAGTGACATCCTGTCCGGGCGGGTGTCGCTCGAAGGCTTCAAGGGCGTGATGGCCTGCGGCGGCTTCTCCTACGGCGACGTGCTGGGCGCCGGCGGAGGGTGGGCGAAGTCCATCCTCTTCAACCCGCGCGCGCGGGACGCCTTCGCCGCGTTCTTCGCGCGGCCGGACAGCTTCGGCCTGGGCGTGTGCAACGGCTGCCAGATGATGTCGCAGCTCAAGGACATCATCCCCGGCGCGGAGCACTTCCCCCGCTTCGTTCGCAACGCCTCCGAGCAGTACGAGGCGCGCCTGTCCCTGGTGGAGGTGTCGAAGACGCCGTCGCTCTTCTACCAGGGCATGGAAGGCAGCCGGATGCTCATCGTCACCTCGCACGGCGAGGGCCGCGCGGAGTTCCCCAGCGCGGAGGACGCGGCTCGCGTCAACGGGCTGGGGCTGGTGACGACGCGGTGGGTGGACAACCACGGGCGGGTGGCGGAGACGTACCCCGCGAACCCCAATGGTTCGCCGCACGGCATCGCGGGCCTGACGACGCGGGATGGCCGCTTCACCATCACCATGCCGCATCCGGAGCGCGTGCACCGCTCCGTGCAGCACTCGTGGCGGCCTCGCGAGTGGGGCGACGACGGCCCCTGGATGCGCATGTTCCGCAACGCCCGCGCCTGGCTGGGCTGAGCTGCTGGCCTCGGTGAGTAGGGGGATCTCCTGGTTGAGCGGTGGTCATCCCTGCTCCTGGCTTCAGGGCTGCGCGGCGCAGGATGTCCAGCGTTTCCACGACAGATGCCGCGCACTCCTGAGCAGAATCTTCCTTCCTGGCGTGGATGTAACGCACCTTCTCGCACGCAGCGTCGTCGATGCCCTTCATCCCGATGCGGGCTACTCCGGGTCAAGCGCCCAGGTGCCGTCCTTCCAGCGTCGTAGTGTCATGATCGCTCCAATGGCGGAAACCCCTCCCTCGTTCGCTGCCGCTTCCAGTACCGCCTTCGCTTCCTCCGTCCGGTAGCGGAGCAGAAACGCAGCCGCCATGGCTCGAACGTCCGTACGCGGATGCTTCAGCAGCACGGCGAGGGCGTCGCGCCCCGTATCCCCCTGTGCGCGTAGTGCCTGAAGCGCGGCGGTGTACTGCTTGGCATGCTTGTTTCCCGTTTTGGAATCTCCACGCTGAATGGCATCAGTCTGGGCCGCGACATTCCGAGCGAACTGCTCGACCAGTTCTTCCAACGTCATCACCAGACCCTCTTCTTCACGTTCGCAATGGCCAAGATCCCGAACTCGCGTTGGGCCTCGTAGGGCTGCGTGCTCAACCACTGCCGCACAGTCTGCGTGAACGAGTGAGTAATGTCGTAGCGGATCGACGAGTAGATGGAACTGACGGTGGTATGCAGGGATTTGTCCAGCGGGATGATGTTCTCGGTGTTGTGCAGGGCCTGAGGGCCGAAGCGCTTTACGTTGCCCGGCGTCTGCTCGACGATGTGGTGCCATTCCTTCCCTGGGCCCGCTGGGCCCATGGCCTTCTTGAAGCCACTGAACGAGCCCCAGGCCTTGTAGCCCGTGGGACGCGCCTTGGCGGAGGAGCCTCCGCCCGTGCCCCTGGCCGCCATTGCCACCGCGCCGGGCGCGAGGGCGATGGTGACGCTCTCGGTGCTCACGGCCACCGAGCCCACGTCCGCAACCGCCGCGAGCCTGATACCCAACTGCGCTTCGGCCTGTGCCGCCGCCTGCGCGGCGCCGGGGAGCTTTGGCACCTTCGCTCCCAGCCCCGCCGCCGTGTTCCCAATGGCGGCCGTGGCCAACATGGCGAACGTGCGCGCCGCGTTGCGGCCCATGACCTCGCCGTAGCGCTCCCCCGCCTCGCGCAGTTCGTCAAACGTGGTGGCCCGCTCCGCCTCCTCCACCAGCCGCTTGAAGCCCAAGATGAGGCTCCAGAACGTATCGACACCCACGTAGGCAATGAGCGAGGCGGTCATCACGGCGGCCACGCCCTTCGAGAAAGGCTCGGGCACCGCGAGCAAGATGCAGTACGTGGTCCACGTCCAAAGAACAGCCGCCATCATGGCCTGGGGATCGGCCATGTCCTTGAAGGCGTCCATCATCTCGTCCAACACGGCGCCCTGGGCCAGGGCCATGGCCAGGGCGTAACGGCCATCCCCGGTGACAGTGGGGCTCTCCACCAGGAGTCGCAGGCAGTCGCCGGGCGTGTTCGCGCGCTCGCACCAGCGCAGGTATGCGCGCGTCAACTCCACCTCTGTCGCGGGTGGTTCGCCCGCCAGGTGTTCGCCCGGCCCCAACGGGATGACGCGGTGGCCGCGTGGCTCGTAGAAGTACGAGCCGCTGCGCGAATCCACCTCAAACAACCGCCGGGCCGTTTCCTGGGGACGGGTGGACGGCCGCACGCTCCGGGCCAGCGCATCTACGGCTTCAACGAAGTCGTCTTCGTCCAGCTCCACCGGCGCGGCATTGCCGCTGCGTGGCGTGAGGACGATGGGCTCGCCGGTGCCCGTGTGCAGGCGCACGGACTTCGTGGTGCCGCTGCATCCGGCAAGCATCACGAGCAACAGGGGAATCGACCATCGCAGCCGCATGCGGAGCCCTCCTGGCGCTGGCGCCCCTTGCTAGGGAGCGCATCAGTGGCGCAAGGTCGGGCAATACCAGATAGAGCCGCGGAACTGAGCCATGCTCACTCCTGCCGCTTCATGCGGGGGAGCAGGGCCGGAAGTGACTCCGGCCCGCCTCACCCGCTCCGTGCCGAGGCTACGCCTTCACCAGCTCCACGGGCTGGCCTTCGGGCACGTGCTTCATGGACACCGAGTTCATGCAGTAGCGCAGGCCGGTGGGCGGCGGTCCGTCGGGGAAGACGTGGCCCAGGTGCCCGTCGCAGCGCGCACAGCGGACCTCGGTGCGAATCATTCCGTGTGAAACGTCCTGAATCTCCGTCACCGCGTCGGCCGCCACCGGCTGCGTGAAGGACGGCCAGCCTGTGCCCGATTCGAACTTCGTGCCTGCCTTGAAAAGCGGATTGCCGCAACCCGCGCACGTGTAGGTGCCCGGCGACTTCGTGCCCAGGAAGCACCCGGAGCCAGGCCGCTCGGTGCCGTGGCGGCGGAGGACTTCATACTCCTGGGGGCTCAGGCGCTTGCGCCACTCGTCGTCACTGAGGATGAGCTTGTCGACCATGCCTTCCTGCTCCTTGTCCGGGCCCGGACCGGGGCCCACGCGCACATCAGATGCGCATCCTGCCCCAGCGTCGCGCCTGGTGGGCAGCAAGGTGTGAGGAAGCCTGTCCGGTGCCTCGCTCCGGTGCCAGGCGCAATCCGGGAGGCGGCGGCGGTGCGCCCGGGTTTCCACGGTAGTGGGGAGGGGCGTCATGCCAAGGCAAGGAAGGAGCGTGCAATGCGGATTGGCGAGCTGATGACCAAGAACCTGGAGACCATCGAGGCGGGGGAGCCCATCCGGGCCGCCGCGCTGAGGATGCGCACGTGCAACATCGGCTCCCTGCCGGTGCTGGAGAAGGGGCAGCTGGTGGGCATGCTGACGGACCGGGACATCGCGGTGCGGTCCGCCGCCCTGGGGCAGGACCCGAACACCACGCCCGTGCGCGAGGTGATGACGGCCACGGTCATCACCTGCGACGTGGACGCGACGCTCGAGATGGCGGAGCAGACGATGGAGGAGAAGATGGTGCGCCGCCTCGTGGTGGTGGACAGTGAGCGGCGGCCCGTGGGGCTCTTGAGCCTGGATGACCTGGCCACGGTGCCGGAGGAGGTCCTCCACGCGGGCGAGGTGCTGGAGCGGCTCCAGCAGGTCTGATGTCCGTGGGGGCGCGAGCGGCGCATTTCCACCGCTCGCGCCCCGCGTGTCAGGCTCAGCAGGCGTCCGGGGCCGGACGGCACGCCGCGACGAGCTCCGCCACGGCGGCGCCCCACGGGAGGTCCCGCTGCGCGCCGTCTCGCTGTCGCAGGCGGACGTTGCCCGCGGCCATCTCCCGCGCCCCCGCCACCACCAGCCAAGGGACACCGGCCGCGTGCGCGTCCGCGACCTTGCGCGACAGGGACTCGCCCCGGCTGTCCACGCTGGCGCGGCAGCCCGCTTCCCGCAGCTGCGCGGCGAAGCGCTCGGCGTAGTCACCGGCCGCTTCACCCACGGCGGCCACCACCACCTGCTGCGGCGCCAGCCAGGGCGGCAGCGCGCCCCCGTGGTGCTCCAGCAGGACGCCGATGAAGCGCTCCAGGCTGCCCAGCAGCGCGCGGTGAAGCATCACCGGGCGGACGCGGGCCCCGGAGGAGTCGATGTAGTGCAGGTCGAAGCGCTCCGGCAGCACGAGGTCCAGTTGGATGGTGCCGCACTGCCACGCGCGCCCCAGCCGGTCCTTCAGCACGAACTCCAGCTTGGGCCCGTAGAAGGCGCCTTCGCCCGGCTGCATGTGGCAGTGGAGCCCCGCTTCCTGCCCGGCGCTCAGCAGCCAGGACTCGGCCTTGTCCCAGACTTCGTCGTGCCCCGCGCGGGTCGCGGGCCGGCCGGAGAAGGCCACCTGGACGTCGTCGAAGCCGAAGCCCGCGTAGAAGTCCTTCAGCGAGCGGGCGAAGCGGACGACCTCCGGCACCACCTGCGGCTCGGCGCAGAAGATGTGGCCGTCATCCTGGGTGAACTGCCGCAGGCGGAACAGGCCGTGGAGCGCGCCGCCGGGCTCCGCGCGGTGCACCAGCCCGAACTCGCCCAGGCGCAGCGGCAGGTCGCGGTAGCTGGGGGCCATGCGCTGCACCAGCTCGATGTGGCCAGGGCAGCTCACCGGCTTCACGCCCAGGTGTCTCGCGCCGTCCTCCACGAGGAACATGTTCTGCCGGAAGTTGTCCCAATGGCCGCTGCGCTCCCACAGGGGCTGCGCGTAGAGCTGCGGGGTGCGGACTTCCTGGTATCCCTCCCGCCGCATGCGCTGGCGGACGTGCTCCTCCAGCAGCCGGTACAGCATCAGTCCGCGCGGGTGCCAGAACACCATGCCGGGTGCCTCCTCCTGCAGGTGGAAGAGGTCCAGGCGCTGGCCCAGCGCGCGGTGGTCGTGTTCGTCGAGCATTGCTTCGTCTCCGATTCGGAAGGGTGAAACGCCATCCGGTCGGAGCGCTGAGCGAGCGCACGGTTGCCCCGGCCGGAGAAGGCGGGGCAGGGAACCGTGCGTTCGTCAGCTCACCACGTGACGCGCACGGCTCCACGCCCGCCGAAGCGAGTCGTGGTGCCGGTGGTCGTGGTGGTGATGACGAAGCTCACGGCGAAGAAGATGCGAGGGGCGCGGAGAATTGTCAACTCGTCCCCTGATGCTGCCTCAGTTCAAGCACAGCCACCTGCGGGGGGACATGTCGAAGCCAAAGCACGTACAGCTCTTGGCGGTGTCTATCCTGCAGCACTCTGTCTCCATGCCGTTACGAGGGCACGTCGTCCCTTCGATGTCAGCGCAGGCAGGCAGATTGCCGGGACAGGTGTTGGGCACCGGCGGGCAAGCGGTGAACACGCCGTCGCACGTGACGCCCTGGTTGTCCGTGGACGAGCAGCTTGTTCCCGAACAGGAGACCGCGGGCCCGTAGGCACAGTTCGCCGTGCATGTGCCCATCTGGGAGACCTCGCCCTCGGCGGGCCAGACCTCCTCTCCATCGAGGACCTCGGTGCTTCCACATCCCACGACGGCGAGACTGACGGCGACCAGCAGCGCGGCGAAAGCGTGCTTCATGGGAACACCTCCAGGCAGGACTGAGAGCGCGCGGGGATTGTACCCGGCGCCCTCCCGTCCTGACGGGAGCGCCCCTTCGGATGTTGCTACGCCAACAGCGACGCGAGCCCGATGAGGCCGGCGATGAGGAAGAACAGCGACTCACCGGCGATGAGGCCGCCGCCCATGAGGGACATGGTGCTCATGTCCTCTGGGATGGCCTCGCCTTCGCCCGGGCTGCCGCTCACCGCCGGCTGCCCGCGCTTGGAGAAGGTGTTCCAGACCGACGTCACGATGCCGCCCGCGCCGAACCACAGCGACACCGGGAAGGCCACGAAGCCGCCGAACGACGACGCGTAGGGGCTGGGCAGCAGGATGGCGTCCACCGTCCAGCCGACGGCGAAGCCCGTGCGGGAGCTCCTCACGTACGCCTGGTAGCGCGCGTTGCCCCGAATGACCTTGCGCAGCACCTCGTAGACGAAGCCGATGGCCAGGCCGATGAGCAGGGCATTCACCACGGCCTGCGACAGCGAGCCGAGGTCGCGGATGGCGCCCACCAGCTTGTATGTCATCGCGGAGCCCCACTGGCCCACCTCGGCATTGGGGTTGTCGAGCTGGTTGATGGTGAGGGCCGGGTAGGCCGTCATGAACACGCGCGCCAGGCCCACGCACAAGAGCGCGCCCATGGTGACGCCCAGCACCTGGTAGCGGAACTGGGTGACGCGGTTGGTGCCCAGGCGCCAGCCGGTGGAGCGGTCCTGCTGCATGTCACAGCCCACCGAGGTGGAGATGAGCAGGATGGTCGCGGCCATCATGCCCACCAGCGGGATGCGCAGGCCCACCATGGACATCAGCAGCACGGAGATGACGAAGGCGCTGGAGATGGGGTTCTGGTCGGTGATGCCGAAGGAGATGCCGTTGATGAGCACGAACAGCAGGGACAGCAGCATGCCGAAGAGGAGCCAGCCCAGGGGCTGATCCAACACCTGCGTGCCCACCAGCAGCGTCGCGCCGCCCCAGACGCCCACCCACGCCAGCAGCCGGGGGACGTTGACCTTCTTCCAGGATTCCTCCGCCGCTTCGTCCTTCACCGCGGCCCGCTCGCGGATGCGCTTCGCGGCCTGGACCGCCAGCAGGGACAGGTCCACCACGGCCGCGCCGCAAATCATCCCCAGGCCGATGACGAAGCCGATTTTACGGAACGGGTCATTCGGGCCGAGCCATCCGATTGCCCGGAAGGTGGGCAGCAGCGCCACGCCGATGACCGCCATCACGATGGCGGGCACGGTGATGCGGCTGCCCACAATCATGCCCGCGCCCAGCGTCGCCGCGCTGGTGCCGATGGAGGCGACGAAGGCCACCTTCTCCGTCGCCCACGCCGCCAGGGCGCCCAGCACGGTGCCGCCGCCCAGCTTGGAGATGGACGCCTTGAGCAGGCGCTTGTCCGTGAGGGCGCGCAGGATGTTGGCCACCGCCAGGCCGGACGGGTAGTCCAACTGGAGCTTGTCCACGAGCAGTGGCGTGTAGAGCATGCCCACGCCCACCGCGAACATGCCCACGCAGCCGACGAAGAGCATCAGCTTCCAGGCGGCGGGCATCTCCATGCCCAGCCACACCATGGACTGGATGAGCACGGACATGGCGCACAGCGAGGCCACCGACGCGGCCATCGTCTGCATGTAGTTGGCGCCGTGCTTGCCTTCCGCGCCATAGCCGTAGGTGACGGCGCTGCCGAGGATGCCGGCCAGCACCTGTCCGCCGACGAAGAAGCCCACGCTGAAGTTCATGTACGAGGCGGCGATGCCGCCCAGGGGCCCCAGGATGAACAGGGCCACCGCGCTCAGCAGCAGGTGGTACTTCCACGTCCCCACGGGGGGCAGCCAGCGGAAGCGGATCTGGGTGGCGTCAGCGACGGCGCCGCCCGAGGACGGGGGAGGGGGCTCCGGGGGGAGCGAGGGGGCTGGCAATGACATTCGGAGGCGAAGGGTACCGGCGTTCCGCGCGCCTGTCACAACCTGGGCCGTCGGGTGAGGGGGACGGTCCGCCCGCTCGCCCGCATGTTGGAGAAACGCCGCACCGCGCGTGACGCATGGCAACATCCGCCGCCATGCGATTCACCCTGCACCGGGGCGTCAGTCTGGCCGTGCTCGCCTCGGCCCGGACGGAGGCCGACCACCATGAGGACCTGGGCTGCAGCATCCAGGGGCCCACCGCGCGCCCTGTTCGCCGCGCCTTCCTCCCGCTGAAGCGGACCGTCGCCACGCTGGGGCGCGAGGGCGCGCTGCACGACGCCGAGGCCCTGGTGCGCTGGCTGGAGGACACCCCGCGCTACGCCGCGCTGTGCGTGGGCAAGCAGCGGCGCATGGGGCGGCGCGTGCTGCGGCCCGACGTGCTGTTCCCGGACGCCACGCGCCACCGGCCGCGCGTGTTGCACCTCCGCCAGGACGCGCTGGGACTGGACGTGCCCGTGCGCGCGTCCGAGTGGCCCGCCGTGGCGGAC
>JBKGHI010000209.1:0-16120 GCA_046520405.1 Myxococcus sp. 1LA | reverse complement strand
TCTCCTTCATCCGCTCCGTTCTGGCCGCTGCCTCCTTCCCCGCTCTCGCCTCCTCACCTGCTTGGGGGACCAGAAATGGCCGCAGTTTGGCGCCTGGAGCGGCGGAGGCCATCTCCCGCGAGATGCTCCGGGGCACCCTCCCGGAGAGCACCGCCGCCGCGACGCTGGCCTCCCCCATCGCCTCCTGGCAGTCCTCGAAGAAGTCGCGCGAGGACGCGCGCGTGCATCATCGCCGCCGATGTGATGCAGTCGCGCGGTGCTCGAAAGCGTCACCATCGACCAGCTCCGCACGCTCCGCGCGGTGGCCGAGGAGGGCAGCTTCTCCGCGGCGGCCCGGAAGCTCGGCCAGGGGCAGCCCGCGGTCAGTCAGGCCATGCAGCGGCTGGAGAAGCAGCTCGGCCTGCGGCTCTTCGACCGGAGCGGGCGCGTCCCGCGTCTGACGGCGAAGGGAGAAGCCGTCGTCGCGGCGGCGCAGCGACTCCACGAGGACATCGCCTCGTTCCTGGCGGTGGTGGGCCGGCTCAAGAGCGGCGAGGAGACGAAGCTGTCGCTGGTGGTGGACGCCATGTTCCCCACCGACGCACTGCTGGACTTCGTGCGGGAGCTGGCGCGCACGCACCCGGGTGTGGAGCTGGCGCTGGAGGTGGAGCTGCTGTCCGCGGTGACGGAGCGCGTGCGCGAGCGGCGCGCGACGCTGGGCATCGCCGGCGCGGACCTGGACCTCACCGGCCTGGAGCAGCGCCCCATCGCGCTCCTCAAGATGATTCCCGTCGCCGCGCCCTCGCATCCGCTCGCGGCGGTGAAGGGCGTCCTCACGGAGGCGCACCTCGCCTCCGCCATCCAAATCGTCCTGAGCGAGCGGCTGCCGGAGGGCAAGACGGGCACGGCGGACCGGGGCGTCATCGGCTCGCGCCTCTGGCGTGTCGCGGACCTGATGACCAAGCACTCGCTCCTCGTCGGCGGCGTCGGCTGGGGCCACGAGCCCGAGCACCTCGTCCGCGACGACCTCGCCGCCGGACGGCTGGTGGCGCTGCGACTGGCCGCCTGGGAGGGAGGTCCCCCACCCCAGCGCCCGCTCGCCCTGGTGCGCCGCAAGGGCACGCCGCTGGGCCCGGTGGCGACGTGGGCCTCGAACCGGCTCACCTCGCTGTGCCAGCTCGCGCTCGGGGGCGCGGACCATCACACGACGTGATGAAAAGCATCACGACCTGGAGCGATTTACAGACGGGGCCCGGCGCTTAGGTTTGGAACCATGAACACCACGACCCAAGTCAGCGTTCCCACTTCTCCTCGAGCCACTTCCCGCCCCCGCACCCTGGAGAGTGTCCATGGTGGCGGCGAGCTGCACTGGGTGGGTGACGGCTTCCGCGTCCACACCCTCGTGCCGAGCGGCGGCCTGCCCCAGGAGCGGACCAGTCCGTTCCTGCTGCTCGACTACCATCCGCCCCGTGACTACCCCGCGCTGGCGAAGGGCCAGCGGGGCGTCGGCTGGCATCCGCACCGTGGCTTCGAGACGGTGACGCTCGCGTTCGAGGGTCGCGTCGCGCACCGCGACAACGCGGGCCACTCCGGCGTCATCGGTCCCGGGGACGTGCAGTGGATGACGGCGGCGTCCGGCATCCTCCACGAGGAGTACCACGAGCACGACTTCTCCCGGCGCGGGGGCACGTTCCACATGCTCCAGCTCTGGGTGAACCTGCCTCGCCAGCACAAGATGTCCGCTCCGGGCTACCAGCCCATCACGAAGGAGCAGATTCCGGTGGTCCCCGTTCAAGGAGGCGGGGAGGCCACGGAGCACAGCCGGGTGCGCATCATCGCCGGGAGCTACGGTGACGCGAAGGGTCCCGCCAGGACCTTCACGCCCATCTCCATGCTCGACGTGAAGGTGCGCGCGGGCGAGGACTTCAACCTGTCGCTGCCCTCGAACCACAACGCCCTGGTGCTCGTCGCCAACGGCCGCGTGACGGTGGACACGGAGCGCATCCGGAGCGGTGAGCTCGCGGTGTTCGCCAACGACGGGGAGACCCTCTCCCTCCGGGCCGACGAGGACACGCACTTCATCGTCCTCGCGGGCGAGCCCATCCACGAGCCCATCGCCCACACCGGGCCGTTCGTGATGAACAACCACCGGGAGATCATCCAGGCCATCGACGACTTCGAGTCGGGCGCCTTCGGTGAGATTCCCGAGTAACGGGGCGCGCGGCTGATGTCGCGCAATGGGTACTGGCGCCTCCGGGACACACCGTCCCGGGGGCGTCAACGTATCGGCGGGATGGAGGCCCAGTTGAGGGTGACGTATCGCGCTTCGTCATCGTCCGAGGCGAGCGGGCTCTCCCATGGAGGGCACGCCTCACACGTCCTGATATGCGTAGCGCGCCTGTGGCTCGTGAGGCCGCGCGCGGCCCGAGAGGTACACGTCGTTCCCCTCCATGCGGACCTCCTCGACGCTGTTGATGACGAACCCCGGAGCCTCGGGGACGCCATCATCGAACCAGCGCAGCAACAACTCATGGGCGAAGAAATCGAGAACCCGTGGTGCCGCCACAGGGTCGCCGAGCGCGCGCTCCGGCCCTGGCCAATCGAGCGACTCGAGGGCTTGCGCCAGCAGATCATCCGGCGCGGAATACCGATGGAGGTCGTCCACCAGGTCGTCCCATTCGCGTCCAAGCAACGCCACGGCATAGGCGCCGGGCAGGAGGACCTCGTAACGAGCCTCGGCGACCTCCGGCGTGCGCCAGGGCTGTTCGAAGTTCATGGAACGCACGCGCAAGGATTCCGCCATCACCGGCTGGCCATCGACGCTGCAGGTTGACGCCGGGAAGCGGGAGCGCCACTCGTTCACAGGGGCTCCCGAGGAAAATCCCGGGCAACCATGGCGCGAAGGTCGTCAGGGAGCGAGAACCCGGGTGAACACTCATCCGCGGGCATCAGGCGGGGCGTCTGCCCCATCCAGACGCGGACGATTTCCACCAACCCGAAGAGCAGGAATGGAACGAAGAGGACGAGCCCGATGCGCTGCATCGGAGTGCGAATCGCCATGGCCGCGAGTGTAGCAGGCCCCAAGCCTCGACGCGTTCCGAGCCCCGTGCCCGTCTACGCCCGCACCCGGCACACGGTGACGGCGCTGGTGTCCGGCAAGGCGCTGGTGACAGGCGGTAGCAACCAGCTCGGCACTCTCAGCAGCGTGGAGCGCTTCGACTCCGCGACGAATGCCTTCTCCGTCACCTCGCCCGTAAGCCGGGCACGCCACAACCACACCACCACGCGCCTGCCCTCCGGCAAGATCCTCGTCGCGGGTGGCAGCGGCACCAACACCGACCGCTGGCCCGCAGGGCGTCCCGCGTGGACCCGGTGGAGGTGTCGCACTTGGAGGCTTGGGGAGAGGCGTTCGTTCACCGTGCGACGGAGGCGCGAAGGGTGTCGCGTTGGCGATACCTTCGGGCCGTTCTCGTGGCTGCGGGGCCGGGGAACAGCGTAGCCAGGACGTGTGTCTCTACCGCACTTCGTGAATCGGCGCGCCTGGGCCGTGGCACTGGCGCTCGTGACCTCCGGCTGTGCCACGTCGCGAGGGGGGGAGCGAGTACACGGTGAAATGGACTACTGCGTCCCAGCGCAGGTGGTCCGCGACGCGGACGGCGAGGCGCTCGACGTGAGGGCGCCCATCGCGGCCACCCCCAGGCTCGAGCAACGCTTCTCCCGCCAGGACCTGCTCCTGGCCCACGCGGTGGGCGCCCTCGAGGACCTGGACACCCTGACGACACCAGACTCCGGGCTGGACGAGGACGCGCGGCATGCGCTGCTGTTGAGAATCGAATCGCGGCTCCTCCTGTTCTCGACGACCCTGTCGAGCGTGTCGGCGGAGCTGGACTGCGAGGCCACGCGGACGGGGCGGATGGCGAGCCTGCTCCAATCCAAGGAGTCGCGCCGGCAGAACCTGCTCACGGTGTCGTCCATCGTCGTCGGCGCGCTGACGGCCACCGTCACCGCCATCTCCAATAATGACCGCGCCAACGACATCATCGACATCTCCGGTGGCGCTGTCGGTGCGGGGCTGGGACTGGCCGCGCTCTTCTGGTCCCCCTCGCTGCGCTTCGCGCACACGAGAAACCTGCTCGCCGACGTCTGGTGGCGGCCGGCGCACTCCCAGAGCTTCCCGCCCTCGCTCTGGTTCGTCCTGCGCCACAAGGACTTCAGCAACGAGCGGCGCTACTCCATCCTCCACAACGTCCGCGCGCGGTGGATTGACTCCGGCTACGTCGAAGACCCGGTGGGAGATGCTCCGTACTTCGGCACGGGTGGCAGCTACACGTTGGACGAACTCCAGGCACGGGCCCAGATGCTGGGAGAGCTCCAGGCCGCCGTGCGTCTCATCCACCAGGACCTCCAGTCCCTGTTGACGCGGGTCGTCTCGGCCACCGAGCCCACGTATCGGCGGGATAGAGGTCCTGTTGAGGGTGAGGGCCGGAGCGGAGGGGCCGAGGAGGGCCGCTGACGGGGCCTCCCGAATGAACGGCGGGACTCTTCACCCCAGTGAACATGCTTCTTTTGATCGCCGGGCTTGCCATCGCATCCCTGGCTGGGACGAAGGCCCGCGACGCCATCCCTCAGAGTGTGACGCCGCAGTTTGTGAAGTGCCTGGCCTGTGACCAGACGAACAGCCCGAACGCGGCTGCATGCGTTCATTGCGGCGAGCCCGCTCGGCGAAACCACCCTACCTGAACGCCGACGAGTCGCTCCATTCCGCCACGGGGATGAAGCGCAGCCCTTCGGGCGGTGGCGACAGGGACAACACCCTCTCCGCCACCGTGCGGTGGAAGAGGTGGACCACGGACTCCGCGAGACGAAACGCTAAGCGCTCTTCAATGGGGATTTCGCCAAGCACCGCCTCATCGAGCACCAATCGCTGGATGTCCAGCACGTCGCCGTCATCTGGGTCCAAGGTCAGTTTCGAGCGCTCACGGTCAACGCACGCGATGCGGCGCCACATGTGGACGAGCCAGTAGCTCAGGGTCGCATCACCGACCTGCACCCCCGCGGCGACGAGTTGGACGCCAGGGAGTTGCACCGTGTCGAGCACATCCTTCAACCGGGGGGACACCACAGGATCAGGAAGGCTGTGGTGGTCCACCATGATGGGCCTGGGGGGAACCGGCTCCCCCAGCGTCAGCCGCACAGGGTCCGTCACCGCCACGGGCCGTCCCTTGAGGAACGGTCGATAACTCTGCGCCCACGCCAAGAGCGGATGCTGTTGGGAGCGCGCCCGCATCAGCACGAAGTAGTCTTCCTGCATTTCCTACTCTCCGACTTGAGGTTGCCGCCGCTGGAGTGGCTTTCCCGTCTCCGGGTGCCGATGCCCGTGTTGGCGCTTCAGCGGGCATGCCCTATTCGGCTTGTCTTGAATGCTTGAAACGCCCGCGCACCCATTCCCCTCGAAGAGGTAGTCCAGACCGTCAGTGGTCAGCGTCCACCGGCCGCTCGTGAGCTTCTCCAGAATCTGGAGGCTGAGTCTATCCAGCTTTCCAGTGAGCGCTGCTGGCTGGGCACAAAACGCCCCGCTCTCCGCCGACTCAGCGAAGCGCCGTAGCTGGCGCTTCACGGCGTCGGGGTACGCCAGGTCCATGTCGAATGCACACCCCCCAGCATGGGGCCCCTTGTGAACCGGGACGTGGAGTTCGCACGCCACCGTCATCACCATGGGCAGCATGACGCCATTCTCGCGGCGATTGATGTCGTAGCCGAAGTCATGGCAGAGCTGCGCCCACTGCTCATCGTCTGCCATCGCCTCCGAGCATATGAGGTGGTGCGCAGCAATGGACCAGCGCCCCGTGTACCAGGGATGATCGCTGGCCTCCCGCCCCGCCAGGATATTGTCACGCAACTCACGGGAGCTGCCCAGGTGGGAGCCCCATCGCCTCGCGAGCGTGTGCCACGGCCCCCCGCAGTACTCGCAGGGCGGCAAATCCAGCGCCTGCGCCCCTTTGTCGGGCTCGGAACCGAACGTCCGGAGCGGCGCGCTGCGAGCGAAGGCGGGCATGCCTGGAATTACACACCCGGCACCCCACCCACTGAATGGCATGTGAGCGCAACGGAACGCGTACTTTCACACAAGACACCGTCACGAAGGGGAAGCCCTTTGTCCGATTGCATTTCGCCGCGAATCATCTTCAGCCCTTGGGGGCCTCATCGCAGGAAGGCGCGGGCACGAGCTCAGCTCCGCGGATACACCTGCGGCGCCGGGGCCCCGCGCCATAGCGTCTCCATCGTCTTTGGCCTGAAGCGCACGCGCAGCTTGTCGGAGCCCTCGACGGCGAACAGCCCATCCCCTGTCAGTGGCGACAGGCGCCGGTCGGGCCGGGCCGGGCGCAGCAGCCAGAGCGAGCCCTCACGCAGCGCAACCTCGAAGTCGCCGTAGCGTCCAGCCAGGGACTTCAGCCGTTCCACCGGGACAGTGCTGGGCGGAGGCGGGCCTCGACCTCGAGCCGCGCCCACTCATAGTCCGCGCGCGCCTCGGGGGATGCGTCCGATGCTTCCGACAGGCGTTTCAGCGCCAGCAACTGCGCAACCTCCAGCGCTTGCGCGGGTGAGGCCTCCACGGTGGGCAGGACGCCGACGCCCTCCCAATTGGTGTTGCTGACGGCGTGGACGGGGCGGCCATGAGAGACGCTCAGCACGAAGCCGGGGTGGATGGGCACGAAGCGGTTGTTATTGGCCGCGCCAACGGTCTTCGCGCCCACCAGTTCGCCCAGCTCGAACTGCGCCACGTCGTACGCGAAGGCCTCGCCCGCGGAGGCCACATTCCCGTCGATGAGCACGTAGAGCGGCTTGCCCTTCAGCCGTCCCGCCGGTACGTGCTCCAGCGTGCGTGACTGCACAGGCGGATTCGGGCCGGAGAGGAAGGCCATCTCCAGGACGTCCTCGTCGAGGAAGTGGCTGACCAGGTAGCGCACGGCCCCGTGCGAACCGCCGCCGTTTCCTCGCAGGTCGATGATGATGGCGTCGCCGTCCTTCAGGAAGCGCATCGCGTCGTCGTAGATGGCGCCCGTCTCGTCGCGGACCCACTCGAAGCCGGTGATGCGCAGGTAGCGCAGGTTGCCGGGGAGCAGCTTCAGCTCTGAGAGGCCGTGATGGCTTCTCAGCGCCTCGTGGCGGAAGCGCGCGTCGGGGCTGGCGCCTTCGTCTGATGGCGCGTGCGCGGCCCGCTGCTGCTCGGCGGCGTATCGTACCGGGTCATGGTTCAGATAGAGGTGGCGGTCCGCGCTCGAGGCCTGCAGGTCGCTGGTGATGCGCTCGGAGAAGACTCCCGCGTCCTCGAGGTCATAGCGCCCGGCCTTCCGGGATTGTTCCAGTCGCTCGATGATGGCGGGGACCTTCTCCGGGAAGACGTAGGACTCCCGGAGGCTCGCTGCGATGGCCGTGAGCGCGGCGTCTCGGTCCTGCTTCGACATCGCGCGCGGCGCGGGCCGCTCGCTGCGTGGAACCATCTGCGGAGCACGACGTGGCGGCAGGCGGGGCGCACGTGGAGGTTCGGTCTGGGCGAGCGTGGGGCTGCTGGACAGCGTGAGCAGCAATGCGGCGGTCATGCCTCGGACTTTCATCGTGACCTCCTGTGCAGGGGCAAGAAGAGGGGGCTGGCGCCTATTCGCGGGCCTTGCCCTTTCGGGGCGGCTTCTGCTTCGCGGCGGCCTTCTCCAGCCGCGTGTTGAAGGACTCACGCTCCAGTGCTTGCAGCGCCTCGACGAGGATGCGGGACAGCGGAGCGGAGAGCTCCTGGTCGAGCTGGTCCGCCGCCGCGTTGGTCGCTGCCCACTGGTGCTGCAGGACAGGGAGCATGGCCCGGGCTTGAGGCGTCAGCGCGACGATGCGCTCGCGCGCGTCAGTACCGGGCTGGAGCTCGACCAGTCCTGCCCTGGCCATCTGCGACACCGTCTGACTGACCGCGGAGTGGCTGACCTTCGCCTGCTGGGCAATGGCGCGGATGGAGGCCGGCCCCTGCGCCATCAGCGCCCGGACGATGGGCGTGTAGCGCGGGCGGTAGTCCAGGCCCGAGCTTTGGTAGGCCTGCTCGACGGCGCCGTCGAGTTGCTCGATGAGGTTGCGCAGCAGGGTGCCCAGCGAGGGGGGGCCGATGCGTCATGCGGATAGATATATAAGTGCTGTTATATTCAGTCAACTGGCGGGCAGGCGATGCGGCCGTCCTCCGCTCGTGACAGCCGCTCCAGCGCCAGCGCACCGCGCGCCCCGTAGCGGCATCGCCGTTCCAGTCACTGGCCGTGCGCTGAACGGGGCGGACTCTCCGCGAAAGCGCCCCGTCTTGCCACCCGTGTAGACTTCACGGGCCGGTGCGGTTCACATGATTTGAGGAAACAGATGGCGGACGTGGGATCGAACGATCTGGTGAAGGTGGTGGCCCTGCTAGGCGCGGCGGTGGTCGCGGTGCCCGTGTTCAGGCGACTGGGGCTCGGTTCGGTGCTGGGATACCTCGCCGCGGGGCTGGTGATCGGGCCGTTCGGGCTGGGCTGGTTCTCCGACCCCCAGGCGATCCTGCACGTCGCCGAGCTGGGCGTGGTGATGTTCCTCTTCGTCATCGGCCTGGAAATGCGCCCCTCGCACCTGTGGAGCCTGCGTCGGCAGATCTTCGGCCTGGGCACGCTGCAGATCGCCGCCTGCACCGCGGCGCTCACCGGCGTCGGCCTGCTGTTCGGCGATGAACCGGTGGTCGCATTCATCGGGGCGATGGGCTTCGTGCTGACCTCCACCGCCATCGTCATGCAGCTGCTGAGCGAACGCGGCGACATCGCCCTGCCCCACGGACAGAAGATCGTCTCGGTGCTGCTGTTCGAGGATCTGCTGATCGTGCCGCTGCTGGTGCTGGTGGCGCTGCTCGCACCGGGCGAGCCCAGCAGCGATGCTTCGCGCTGGACCTCGATAGGCATGGCCACCGGCGTGCTGGTCACGCTCCTCGCCGCCGGCATCTGGCTGCTCAATCCGCTGTTCCGCCTGCTCGCCGCGGCGCGGGCGCGCGAGGTGATGACCGCCGCCGCGCTGCTCGTCGTGCTGGGGTCGGCGCTGCTGATGCAGCTGGGCGGTCTGTCGATGGCGATGGGCGCGTTCCTCGCCGGCGTGCTGCTGTCGGAGTCGACGTTCCGCCATCAGCTCGAAGCGGATGTCGAACCGTTCCGCGGCCTGCTGCTCGGCCTGTTCTTCCTCGGCGTGGGCATGGCGCTGGACCTGTCGGTGGTGCGCGACAACTGGGCAATGATCCTCGGCGCGGTGGTGGCGATGATGCTGGTCAAGGCGCTGTGCATCTACGCCGTCGCGCGGCTTACCGAGTCCAGCCATCACGAAGCGCTCGATCGCGCCACGCTGATGGCGCAGGGCGGCGAATTCGCCTTCGTGCTGTATTCCACCGCCGCCGCCAGCGGCGTGATCGCCGCCGCGCAGAACGCCAACCTCACCGCAGTCGTCGTGCTGTCGATGGCGCTGACGCCCCTGGTCGTGCTCGCGGTGCGTCCGTGGCTCAAGCGCCAGGAAGAAAAGATCGACGATCTGGACGTCGCCGAAGGCCTGTCGGGCAGCGTGCTGATGATCGGTTTCGGCCGCTTCGGCCAGGTCGCGAGCCAGTCGCTGCTCGCGCGCGGCGTGGACGTGACGATCATCGACAACGACGTGGAGATGATCCGAAGCGCCGGCACGTTCGGGTTCAAGATCTACTACGGCGACGGCACGCGCCTGGACGTGCTGCGCGCATCGGGCGCGGCCAGCGCGCAGGTGATCGCCGTGTGCATCGACAACAAGGAGGCCGCCAACCGCATCGTCGAACTGGTGAAGTCCGAGTTCAGCCAGGCGAAGCTGCTCGTGCGCTCCTTCGATCGCGAACATTCCCTGCAACTGATCAACGCCGGCGTCGACATGCAGGTGCGCGAGACGTTCGAATCGGCGATCAGGTTCGGCCATCACGCGCTGTGCCAGCTGGGCGTTCCGAAGGAAGACGCACTGGCGATCGTCGAGGCAGTGCGCCGCCGCGATGCGGAACGCGTGCAGTTGGAACTGGCCGAGGGACTCGCCGCGGGCACGCGCCTGCTGATCGGCAACATCGCCCCGGGCCCGACGCCGACGCCGTTCACGCCTCCGCGCAAGGCCGCCACGCCGCTCACCCCGGAAACGGCCGAAGCGACCCAGGGCAGGAACGAGTAGGCGCGAGGAGCAGGGACGCGGGCCCCCACCCCGGGGGCCCCCTTCACGTACGCCAAGACCCGTCGCCTGCCTTCACACCTCACGCAGCCGAACACGTCGAAATCGAACGTCCCCCTGAGCAACTCTGCGAAAGTCCACTCGCGGTGTCCCCTCCTTCATCCGCTCCTTTCTGGCCGCTGCCTCAAGCCCCGCGCTCGCCTCCTGCGCACCTGCTTGAGGGACCAGAAATGGCCGCAGTTTGGCGCCTGGAGCGAAGACGCCGTGGAACCTCGTGAGGTTTGCCCGAAGCGCAGGCACCAGGGACGCCAGGCGACGCAGCAACTCCAACCCGGTGAAGAGGAGGTGCGTGGTGCCGTCCGGCAGCGGGTGCTTCATCCGATAGGCGATGCGGCCGTCCTCCGCTCGTGACAGCCGCTCCAGCGCCAGCGCACCGCGCGCCCCGTAGCGGCATCGCCGTTCCAGTCCCTGCCTGTCGTTGGCATGCAGGTGCGTGTTGGTGTGCAGGGAGAAACCCTCCAGCAAGGCGCACCGCGGTTGCTTGTTGGGAGGGGGCCGGACGTCCACCTCCGTCCAGCGCAGCCTTGATAGAGGTTCTTCAAATTCCATCGCGTGCTGGCCGAGCAAGGATGTCCTCAGGGGCTCTTGGCCGAGGGCTGCTCGAGTTCCTTGAGAATCCGAACAGCGTCGGCGTTCTTCGGGTCGAACTCCAGTGAGCGGCGATAACTCTCGGCGGCGAGCGCCTTGTCCCCCCGAGCCAGGTAGGCCTCACCGAGGCTGTCGTGGACATTCCCATCCGTGGGGTACATCTCCACGTTGAGCTTGAAGAGCTCAATCGCGTCCGCGAGGCGGCCATCCTTCATGAGCTGGTAGCCAAGGCGGTTCAGCTCGCCGGGGTTGAACTTGTATTCATCAGGCTTCTGGGCCTTGAGGGTGCGGTAGGTGGCGATGGCCTCGGTGATGGTGCCCTTCAGGAGCGCCGTCATCACGGCCTCGGCGATGGACCGGCGGGGGGCCTGCGGCTTGACTCCGTGCAGGAGGCTCCAGATGCCAGACGCCAGCCCCTGCACGTTGGAACCGCGGACGTTGGACAGGATGATGACGGCCTCCTTCGTCTCCGGCGAGCGGGAGATGATGGTGGAGAACCCCTCGATGCCGCCTCGATGGCTCTGGAGAGCGACCTCTGTCTTGCCGTCATCCAGCTTGGCGGAGTGAACCTCCCAGCCAAACGCGTAGCCCTGCAGGCCCGGGGTGAACATCCGCTGCTTGAGCGCTGGCGGGAGCAACGTGTCCCCATGGAGCGCCCGGTCCCACAGGTACAGGTCCTCCACCGTCGAGTACAACCCGCCCGCGGCGAAGGGAGCATCCATATTGATGTAGGGGGCGTTGCGGAGGCCGTCGGGCGTGGACACGTAGCCGCTCGCGCGCTTGGGGAGCACCGTCGCCGAAACGTCGTAGCCCGAGTTCTTCATCCCCACCGGGTCGAAAATTCGTTCCTTGACCACCTGTGCGTAGGGCTTGCCCGTCACCCGCTCGATGATGGCGCCGAGCAGGTAGTAGCCCGAGTTGTTGTAGGCGTACTTCGTCCCCGGCTCGAACTCCAGGTCGCCGCTGGCCAACTGCTTGATGAGTTCGGCGGCTGGGAAGGGATTGCGAGACGCCTTCGCCACGAAGTCCGGGTGGTTGGTGAAGCTGGGGATGCCGGAGGTGTGATTCAGCAGGTGGGTGAGTGTGACGCGCGAGCCGGTGTCCTGGCGGTAGTCAGGGAGGAGCTTGCTGAGGGAGTCATCCAGCCCCACCTTGCCTTCGGCCACCAACTGCATGATGACCATGGACGTGAACTGCTTGGTGATGGAGGCGATGCGGAACTTCGTTTCCGGGGTGGCGGGAATCTGCCACTCGAAGTTCGCGAGCCCGTAGGCCTTCTTGAGGAGGATGCCCTTCTCGTCCACGACGAGCACCGTTCCATTGAATTGCCGGAACTCGTGGTACTTGGCTGCGAGCTTGTCAATCGACTCCTTCTTGCTCGCGGCCATGGCCGGGGAGCCCCCGAGCACCAGCACCAGTCCCACTGCGACTCGAACGTACGTCCACCTCTGCTTCATGCGGTCCCTCTCCCACGTGGATGCACGTGTCCGAGGACCGACACGAACGAGCGCGGATTCGATTTCGTGGAGGACTCGCACGGCGTTCGAGTTGTTCGGACCGAACGCCAATGAAGCGATGCGGGGATTCACCTCCCCACCCCACCTTCCTCCACCTAAGCCATCCCCGCACTTCTCGTATTCCACGTGAGTTCATTGGAGACAGATATTCGATCAATCCTGGCAACTGCGCTGACGTTCGGTCTGACGGCCTGCGGTGGCATCGAGGCGGGCGAAGAGATGTCTTCCGAGGCCCCCGAGCAGTCGTCGTCCCAGCTCGCCGGCAGCTGTGAGGCCCTCGTCGGGACCTTCTGTCGTCCGGGGACGTTCAACGTCCTCCGCCCCAGGATTTCTTGAGACACATCGCTGGGTGAAGAAACTCCCCCTCGTGGGGTGGATGTGAAGAGGAAGCAGACACAGGACTGGACGGAGGGGCGCCGAATCCCGAGGAAAATCGCGGGTCAAGGCGATTCTGGCTCGGGATTGGGCTGTTCGGTTCCGCGGGTTCGATTCCCGCCGCCCCCAGCGCTCACCGGCGGAGGCTGATTGCTGACAGGCTCCGGCATGAAAATCTGCGCTGCCGCCTCTCAATAGCTTGCCAGCCAGGGCAAGCTCGAAGATCCGCGGACGGCCGAGCAGGTGCTCCCCTGCGCCCATTATTCACATCAGCATCGCGTTTACCTCGTCCGTGAACGCGTGCTCGTCATCCCCATGAAGCACCAGGGGCGGCAGTACCGTCAGGTCCGCCCTGCCCGCCTTGACGGCATGAAGCAACACCAGCTTCGCGGGCCGGTCCGCCAGCGGATGCACCCACCGCACGGTGCGCGGCTCCACGCGATGAAGCCGCAGCACGGACGTCAGCTCACCGAAGCGTGACGCCGGGTACACCATGAACAGCGTGCCTCGCGGCACCAGCAGGTGGTCCGCCGCGCGCACCACGTCCTGGAGCTCGCACGCCAGCTCATGACGGGCAAGCGCCTTCTCCATGGACACGCTGCTGCGCCCCGAGGCCCGCGTCCGGTACGGCGGATTGCACAGCACGTGCGCGAAGCTGCCCGCAGCGAACTGCGCCCCCACCCTGCGCAGGTCCCCTTGCACCAGGGACACCTCGCGCTCACAGCGGTTGAGATACACGTTCCGCTCGGCCAGGGAGAACAAGCGCGGCTGGAGCTCCAGCGCGGTGATGTCCTTGCGCCCCAGCTTGCGCGCGAGCACCAGGGGGATGACTCCGCAGCCGGTGCCCAGGTCCATCAGCCGGCCGCGCTGCGCAGCGCCCTCGTCCATGGCGAAGTGCGCCAACAGCAGCGGGTCCAGCGCGAAGCGGTACCCCTGACGGCGTTGCAGCACCTGCACCCTACCGCCACAGATTGAATCCAGCGTCTCACCGGGCCCCGGTTGGAGTTCGAGCGGAACACGCCGGGGAAGGTCCTCCGGCGGAGTTGGGCTCAGGACCCTCACGCAAGCAGGTCAGGCTTCCCGGTCCAGGTAGAGCAGCCCCGCCGGTGGCAACGGTTCGACCCGAAGCGTGCTGGGTGGCAGCGTCGCCTGCGCTTCCATGACCGCGCGGACCTCCCACAACGGCGGCGGGTTGAGGGCGAAGCCCGCCTGGAACATCCCCGATTCCACGCCCTGCACCAGCGCCTCCATGCCCTGCACCGGGTACACCTGCGAGTGCCCCGGCGCCTCCGGGTCCTTGATGCCCAGCACCGTCCGCAGCACCAGCGCGTTGAGCAGCGCCAGGTCCAGGCTCCGCAGCGTGGGATTGCGCGGCGCCCCCTTCAGGTGCGCCAGGTCCAGGCCCTGACGGAAGCGGAGGATGCGGCCTCGCCCGCCCGGCAGCACCAGCAGCACCGCGTGGTGGCCGGTGATGAGCGTGGCCAACCGCTCACGCGCCACCGCCAGCCCGCGAGGCGTATTCAGCGGCTCGTCCAGCTCATAGACGCGCGCATACGCCGTCACCAGCGTCAGGAACGTCTCCTCCTTGAAGGTCTCCACGCCCTTGAGCGCCCGGTGGATGGGCAGCAGCTCCAGTCCCGGGTCGGACAGCGGCACCACGGCCGCCAGCGTCGGGCCGCGCTCATCCAGCGCCGCCAGCGGGCGCATGGGGGCTTCATCCAACACGGCCTGGAGCCGCTTCGACACGGGTGAAGGCTCGATGCGCCGCAGCGACAGCGTGTTCGGGCCGTACCTGCCCTCCCACATGATGATGGCGCGCTCGGAGGCCTCCGCGAGCAGCCCTCGCAGCACCCCGTGGTCATCCGCCGTCAGCGTCACCGCGGGCTCCGCCTCCCAGGCCCGAGGCCGGTACGGGTCATGCTCCAGCGAGGCGCCAGCGTCCGGGTTGAGGGCACACAGCAGGAAGCGCACCGGTGGACCGCCGAGCTTGCCAGCGGGCCCCTGCACCTCCACCAGGTACATCGCGGGCCGGGCATCGCGGAGCAGCGCGCCCGAGTCCTTCAAGCGCCGCAGCTCCGCGGTGGGATTAGCCGCCTCCAACAGGGGCCGCACGTGAGACGGCTGGGGTACCGCGTTACCACGCGGCACGTAGCCGCTGGGCTCCAGCGAGGAATCCAGCGAGGCAAGAAGGGCCGAGAATGGATTGACGCGCGCCATGTCGGGGGGAAGGTGGTGCCTCCTGCCCCGCCGTGCCATGGCGCTCGCCAGGTTGCTTCAGGCCGCGTCTACCACCAGACGTTCGTGTACGGCCGGTCCTTCTCCGAGCGGCCCATCTTCAAAGCGGACCGGTCCACGCTCTCCTCCCACAGCAGGCTCACCGTGGTGATGGCACCCGCCGAACCGAGGAACGACAGGACGTACGGCGTGGACTGGTCGAAACCACCCAGCACCAGACCGGAGATGAGCAGCACCACCGCGCCCACGCCGCTGCCGAAGATGTTCGCTCGGACGATTTGGGACGGCGTCGGGTTGTAGCGCATGGTGGCCAGCGCCAGCGCGCCCGCGCCGATGCCCGGCGCCAGGAGCAGCGTGTCCCGCCACGTCTTGCCGGACACGGGCGTCCCGGAGAAGTGGATGATGGCCAGCAGCAGCGCCGCGTAGGCCGCGCCCCAACCCGCCCCGGACGAAATCAGCAGGCCGTCATTGAGCGGAAGCTGACCGCCACCAATGCCCGCGGTGAGCCACGCGCCCAGCTCCGCGCCCAGGAAGGCGGACCACGTGAGGATGCCCGCGTCCTGCGTGAAGAGGTCCATCAGACCCGCGGTGAACAGGCCACCCACCACCGAGTTGGCGATGCCGAAGGTCGCCATGGGGCGGTCCACCCAATTGTTGAACTGCCACCACGACGAGGCGCCGAAGCCCAGGCCCGCGCCGATGAGCGTGCCCGCCAGCATCGCCTCACGGGAGCTCTTGTCGAAGTTGAAGTCGCTGGCGAACGCCTGCGTGAAGAAGCCACCCAGCGCGCCCAACGTCGTGTGGTGCACGATGAAGCTGAAGCTGCCCGGGCCCGACAGGAACGGGCCCTGGCGCGGCCGTCCATCCAGCATCACGCCCGTGTCCTCGACCGGAGGCACGCCCCGCTTCGCCACGGCCCGGTCATCCGGCGTCAGCGGCGACTGCGGCTTCGTCCGCAGCGAGTCCGGATCCGGAGGCAGCGTGGGCGCGTCGCTCACGGCGGGAGTCTCCGCATCCGGCGACGGATAGGCGTTCTGCGCGGGGGGATAACTCGGCTGCGTCTGCGGCTGCGCATACGGGTCCGCGGGCTGCTGCGGCTGCGCGTACGGGTCCGCGGGCTGCTGCGGCTGCGGCTGCCCATACGAATCCACGGG
>JBKGHI010000208.1:0-16277 GCA_046520405.1 Myxococcus sp. 1LA | reverse complement strand
CGCGGTGGCCCGGCCCGCCGCCGCGCCGGCCCGCGCCTTCACCGGGGCGGGGCGTGAGCTGGCGGCGCTGCTCGAGGAGGGGCGCAGGAGCCTGGCCAGCGACGTGCACATCATCGCGGAGCGGCCGTCCCTCTTCCGCATCGCCGGCGAGCTGATACCGCAGGGGGCGGCGCTGGACGCGGCGACAGTGGAGAAGCTGCTCTTGCCGGTGGTGCCGGACCGGCTGCGGCTGGTGCTGGAGCGCGAGGGCAGCTGCGACTTCTCGCTGGAGACGCCAGAGATGGGGCGCTTCCGGGTCAACGTGTGCCGTCAGCGCACCGGCCTCAAAGGCACCTTCCGGCTGATTGCGCGGGAAGTGCCCACGCTGGAGTCGCTGGGGCTGCCCGCGGACATCGCCAAGGCCACGCACCACCACCAGGGCCTCATCGTCATCACCGGCCCGTCCGGCCACGGCAAGACGAGCACGCTGGCGGCCCTCGTGGACCTCATCAACCGCGAGACGGCCCACCACGTGCTCACCGTGGAGGACCCGGTGGAGTACGTCCACCCGCGCAAGCGCGCGCTCATCAGCCAGCGCGAGGTGGGCTCCCACACCAAGACGTTCGCCAGCGCGCTCAAGGGCAGCCTGCGCGAGGACCCGGACGTCATCGTGGTGGGCGAGCTGCGCGACACGGAGACGGTGCGCATGGCGCTGTCCGCCGCGGAGACGGGCCACCTGCTCATCAGCACCATGAACACGCCGAGCGCGGCGAAGACCATCGACCGGCTCATCGACCTCTTCCCCCCGGGAGACCAGCAGCAGGTGCGCCTGTCGCTGTCCAGCGGCCTGCGGCTCATCGTCAGCCAGCGGCTGATGCCGGGCGTGGACGGCAAGCTGGTGGCCGCGGCGGAGGTGCTGCCGGGCTCGGTGTCGCTGGGCAACCTCATCCGCGACAACAAGACGTTCCAGATTCCGTCGCTCCAGCAGCGCGGCAAGAGCCTGGGCATCGTCCGCTTCGAGGACTCGCTGGCGGACCTGGTGCGTGCCGGCAAGGTGAAGCTGGAGGTCGCCAAGGGCTACGCGGACAACCCGGACGAGCTGGAGGCGGTGGTGACGGGCAAGCGGGCCGGCGCCACCGTGGCCGCGCCAGAGACACAGCAGGACAGCGCGAGGCTCCTGAGCAAGATGGGCTCGCTGATGGGAAGGAAGGGCTCCTGAGATGACGACGCCCCGTCTGGCCGTCCTGTTCGACGCGCTGCTGGAACAGAAGGGCAGCGACCTGCACCTGAGCATCGGCTACCCGCCCATGGGCCGCATCCGCGGCGAGCTGGTGCCCCTGCGCGAGCAGCCGCTCTCCACCCAGGAGATGCGGGCCCTGCTCTTCGAAATCTGCTCGCCGGAGCAGCAGCGGCAGATTGTCGAGGACCTGGACCTGGACTTCGCCTACAGCTACGGGACGAAGGCCCGCTTCCGCGCCAACTACTTCAACAAGATGACGGGCCTGGCGGCCGTCTTCCGCACCATCCCCAGCAAGGTGCTGTCGCTGGAGGACCTGAAGACGCCGGAGGTCGTGCGCAAGCTGTCGGAGCGCCGCAGCGGGCTGGTGCTCGTCACCGGCCCCACGGGCAGCGGTAAGTCCACCACGCTGGCCGCGATGATCAACTACATCAACAAGACGCGGCCCGCGCACGTGCTCACCATCGAGGACCCGGTGGAGTTCGTGCACGAGTCCATGCGGGCGCAGGTGACACACCGGGAGGTGGGGCCGCACGCGTCCAGCTTCGCCACCGCCATCCGCTCCGCGGGCCGCGAGGACCCCAACGTCATCCTCATTGGCGAGCTCCGCACCAACGAGACGATGAAGCTGGCGCTCCAGCTCGCGAGCTTCGGCGTGCTGGTGTTCGCCACGGTGCACACCAACAGCGCGCCGGCCACCATCGACCGCATCATCAACGCCTTCCCCGCCGACGAGCAGCAGCAGGTGCGCGGCATGCTGGCGGAGAGCCTGGCGGGCATCGTCGCCCAGCAGCTCATCAAGACGGCGGATGGCAAGGGCCGCGTGGCCGCGCTGGAAATCCTGGTGGGCGGGCCCGCCATCGCCGCCATGATTCGCGAGGGCAAGGTGTTCCAGATTGCCTCCAAGATGCAGGCGGGCCAGGGCCAGGGCATGCAGACGCTGGACATGCACCTGGAGCGGCTGGTGAAGGATGACGTGATTACGCCCGAGGCCGCGCTGGAGAAGGCGCAGGACAAGGAGAACCTGGCCAAGGTCATCTCCCGCCTCAAGCCGGACTGGCAGGTGCCGGAGTCCCTGAAGTCGCTGGGCTGAAGCAGCGGGCGCAAAGAACCGAAGGGAGCAAGGCGTGTCGATGAAGAAGCCGGCGGTGGGCAGCGTGGGCTGGATGGACCTCACGGTGAAGGACGCCGTGGCGGTGAGGGACTTCTACAAGGACGTGGTGGGCTGGTCCGCCACCGGCCTGGACATGGGCGGCTACGAGGACTTCGTCATGATGGCGCCAGGCGGCGGAGAGACCCCCGCCGGAGGCATCTGTCACGCGCGGGGGCCCAACGTGGACATGCCCTCCGGGTGGATGGTCTACATCACCGTGGCGGACCTGGAGCAGAGCCTGGAGCGCGTCACCGCGATGGGCGGCAAGGTGCGCGGCAAGATTCGCGGCTCCGAGAAGGCGGGGCGCTTCTGCGTCATCGAGGACCCGTCCGGCACGCTGTGCGCGCTCTACCAGTCAGGGAGCGACTGACGGGCCGCACGCTCCTCCCCGGGTTGCTTCCGGGCGTCAGACCCGGGTGGTAGACCCGAATCCGTCATGGACGAGGCGCGGGGAGGACAGGACAGGAAGAAGGAGCGCGGGCCCAAGCGGCCCCGGAAGGTGTCCCCCACCTATCTGGAGAACGCGGCGCTGCACTACCTGAAGCGATACGCGGCGACGAAGAGCCAGCTTCAGCGCGTGCTGCTGCGCCGGGTGGACCGCTCCCTCAAGTTCCACGGCGGTGAGCGCGGCGAGGCGCTCGCCTGGGTGGAGGCGCTGGTCGCCAAGCTGGTGCGCAACGGCCTGCTCAACGACGAGGCCTACGCGCAGATGAAGGCGAACTCCCTGCGCGCCTCCGGCCGCAGCACGCGGGTGATTGCCCAGAAGCTGCGCCTCAAGGGCGTCTCCGCGGAAGTCGTGGCGCAGAAGGTCGCCGACGCCACCCAGGAGGTCTCCGAGGAAGAAGCCGCGCGCATCTGGGCGCGCAAGAAGCGGCTGGGCCCCTTCCGCAAGCAGCCCGGCACCCGGGAGGAGCACCGGAAGAAGGACCTGGCGGCGCTGGCCCGGGCGGGCTTCTCCTTCGGCATCGCGAAGAAGGTCATCGACTCCAGCCCGGCCTGACGCGGCGCCGTGAAACAGCGGTGGCCCGCCCGACAGGCGCGGACCACCGCGAAGGCACGCTCAGTTGTCGGTGGCGTCTTCGATCTTGTCCCCGGCGTCCTCGGCCGTGTCCTCAATCTTGTCGCCCGCCTCGTCCGCGGCGTCCTCGGTCTTCTCCACGGCGCGCTCGGCGTCGTTCTCCGCGCTCTCACGCGTGTTGCGGTGGCAGCCCGTGCCAACCACCAGGACGCCCAGCGCCGCGGCCATCAGCATGTTCTTCAGCATGCGTTCATCCCTCCCTGAAAGTGCGGCGGAAGATAGTCACGGCCGCGCGGGCGCCAAGGAGGGGAGACGCACAATGTCAGAACACGCACATGAAGTTGGGACCGCAGGTGCCCTGCACGTCCTGGCAGACGCAGTTCCAGTCCCCCCCGCAGCGCATGGCTCCGCAGACCTCGCCCGGTCCCCCACCGCCGCCGCCACCGGGGTTCCCGCCGCCTTCGTCGTACTGGCAATAGAAGTTCACGCAGACCGCGCTCACGGCCTCCGGACAGGCGTCCTGGCAATGCCAGTCATCGCTGCACCGGGCGGCGGGACAGAAGAGGAAGTTCTCCGTGCCAGGCTCACGGGAGACGAGTTCCTCGGATGGCGGAGCGGCGACAGAGATGGCGGCGGACAGGCCCAGCAGGACGGCGAGGACCCAGGACGACTTCGCTGACGTGGCTGACATGGACAGGCTTCCTCTCGGTGGCTGCGCGGGCCCACCCACGGGCGGAGCCCACACAAGGGGTGCGAGCCTACCACTCCCGCAGCCCCACCGCTCCAGGGGACGCCGCGTCCGCTACCGGGCGCGCCAGGCCTTCATGCGGGCATCGCTCGCCTCGCGGCGCAGCAGGCTCTCCAGCCCCGACGGGAGCTGCACCGGCGCGTCCGCCCACTCCGACAGGCGCCCGAGCAGGATGCTCCGCTGAGGCTCCGGCAGCGTGCTCAGCGTCCCGAAGAAGCCGATGCTGTCATCGGCGATGACGCGGTAGGCGTCATTGCTCGCCGTCACGTTGAAGGCGCTGGCGGACCAGGGGCTCAGCCCGCCGTAGATGAGCAGCACGCGCTTTGCCTCGAAGCGGGTCCACGCCTCCAGCAGGCCCGCCGTCCACGGTTCGTACGGCTTGCGCACGCCCGTGGGCGGGAAGCGCGTGGGGATGTGCTCACCGGCGTAGCGCAGCAAGGGCCGCAGGTGCACCTCCGGGTAGCCCGGACCGCCGAGCTGCGTGGCCCCCTGGTAGTAGAGGGGCGCCGACTCCTCCAGCGCCTGGTCGGAGAAGGTGAACTCCAGCGTGGAGACGTAGCTGAAGAAGGCGAAGAGCTCCTCCGCGCTCGCCTCCGGCGAAGGCAGCCCGTCACAGGTCCCCGCCATGCCGTAGTACTGCCAGAAGATGAAGGGCACCTCGATGACGGCGAACTCGAAGGCGCGGTCCTTCCCCAGCGTGTTGAAGGTGAAGCCCTGGGCGTCGTAGCCATCCATGAAGGGCAGCAGCTCGTCGCGGCGGGTCAGCGCGGCGTACTGGAGGGAGGCGAGCTGCTGACGGCAGGCCGCGTCTCCCACCTTCGTGAGGAGGAAGCGCCCGTGGCGCGCGTCATGGAGGCCCCGGTTGTGCTGCGCCGAATAGGTCACCGTGGCGTGGACGTCGTTCGGGAAATAGAAGCGGTGGGCCAGGGCGGCGGTGCCGCCCTTGAAGACGCCGGTGGACAACCAGCGCCCGCCGTACAGCGGCTTGAAGGCCTCCACCAGCCGGTGGGCGTCCGCCGCCGCCTGCCACATCGTCAGCTTCCGCCAGTCCATGTCCGCCGGCTTCGACGCGCCGTAGAAGCGGTGCTCCACGGTGAGCTGGTTGCCCTGGAGCAGGTCCGTGGGCTCGGCGGGGATGGGCTCCTCGAAGATGGCGGTGCCTTCCGTGTCCAGCACCATGGGCGCCGTCACCGAGCGGTGCATCAGCGTCACCCGCTGCTGGAAGCGCGTGCCCCAGGGACGCAGGTGGTCCACGGGCTGCTCGTAGTCCATGGTGAAGAAGCGGAAGCCGTTGACCTCCACGTCGCTCAGCACCGTGAGGCCAGAGATGGACTCCAGCCGGGTGCGGATGTCCGCGCTCGACAGGTCCACGGAGACGGATGCGGGCGGCGCGGTCCCCTGCTCCAGGGACTCCAGCCCCTCCGTCGTCGAGTCACCACAGGCGACCAGCCACGCGACAAGCAGCCCGCCTACCGCGAACCCCGCCCCGCTCCGCATCTGGCTGCTGCGCATGGTGTCGTCCCTTCGATGTCCTTGAAGCCCGCGAACATAGCAGGCCCGGCCCCGCTCCAGGCATGAGGCGAATTGGCGCACCCTGCCTACACACCGGTCCCCCACAACGAGCGGTGATGCGGACTATTTCCAGGACTCCGGCGGTGCCTGTTCGAGCAGGTCCTCGCGAATCACCGTGAAGACAGCCTGCCCACACCAGCCCCGCATGTCCGCATTGGCACGCGCCACCCGGACGACATAGCGCACACCGTCCAGCGTCAGCCGGGCCCCTTCTCCCACCGGGACCTCCACGGAGGCCGCCGAGCCCGGCGCATGCTTCGCGTCGCTCACGTGGAGCCGGACGCCCAGCGCGTGCGAGCCCTCCGCCAGCTTGCAGCCGTCGTTCTCCCAGCGGACGCGCAGCTCCGGGACGAGCCCTTCGGGGAGCAGCACGTCTCCCGCGATGGTGGTGGGGGCGTTCGGCACCGTGAGCAGCAGCAGCCGGCCCTGTGCGTCCCGAAGGGTGTCCCCTGACAACAGCACGGGAATCTCGCCATCCTCCTTCGTAGGACAAGACGCGGAGTCGCGATGGCTGGTCCATTGAACAACCCGTCCCTTCAGGTCCGCCAGCACGTCCGGCACCTGGAAGGTGTAGCTCACGCCGCCGCGCACCCGCCCCGCGTCGTACTCCAGCACCGAGGCCCACCGGTCCTCGTGGCGGTAGGCGCCGCGCAACTGGCGGGCGACGGTGAAGCGGCGCTCCAGTCGCGTGCCCTCGCGCTGCTGAGCGGCGTCCTCGGGCGTTTCCTTGAACGCCACGTCCACTTGGGCCGCGCGCCAGACGTCGACACACGGGCTTTCGCGCCGGAGCGATGCAAAGGGGTGCCTGGGGTTGGGGGTGGGCTCGGAGCACTGCATCTGGCAGCCCATCAGGCTGACCATGAAAAGCCCCAGTGCACCGCGCGCCCAGCTCGCCCGGGCATGACGCCGTCCCGGACGAGGTCGCATGCTCATGGACACTCAGCGTACAGCGTCGTGCCGTCCGGCGACACGTGGAAGTCCTCGCCCTCCACCTGCCCTCGCGCGCGCAGCCGCTCCCGCTTGCGAGCCACCGTCTGGCGCCGTGCCGCGACGGACGGCTCCGCGTGGGGCACGTGCGGCTGGAAGCGCGCCGGCCCGGCCTTGTCCTCGGGCGCGTACTTCGCCAGCCACGCCCGGCTGGTGCCGTCATCCGCGTCGCCGTCGTCCTGGAAGTCGAGCTCCAGCGCGCCCCACTCATTCACGTCGCAGTCACAGGAGCCACAGCCGGGGAAGCCGCAGCCCAGGAAGCCGTCCCGGCAGGAGACACACCGGCTCTTGGGGGACGTACCGCACGCCGCGCACGCATTGGCGCCGAACGAATACGTGTGAGAGCCCGGCGAGCCCACGCCCAGCATCTGGTAGCGGTAGTTCATCACGCTGGCATGCACCACGCTGGTCTGCCCCGGCACCTCGTTGCCGTTGTGGTCCAGCGCCAGGTTGTGCCCCAGCTCGTGGATGAAGGTGCCGCGCTGCTCCTGGAGGCTCGGGCTGCTCCAGCAGCCCAGGCTGACGATGAGGTCATTGCCCAGCACCTCTGCCTTCCCGGACGAGCACGACGTGCTGCTGCCCTGACGGTAGGCCCACACCGCGTAGTGGAAGTAGGGCCGCCGCTCCGGGCTCCCTGGGGAGAAGCCGTTCTGCTTCAGCGAGTAGAAGTCCACGCCGCCCGAGCACGCGCCGAAGCACACCACTTCATGCCAGGGCAGCGCGCTGTCGATGAAGGCATGCAGCCGCACGCCCGAGTCCCGCGCGAACACGGCCGCCGCGTCCGCTATCAGTCCGGCATAGGGCTTCCGCGTGAGATAGGGATTGGTGGGGTGCTCCATCCAATCCACCTCCACGTAGAGGTCCTTCGCCGTGGGGCTGCCCCATTCGGAGAAGGAGAAGCCGTCGTTGCCGAACAACTCCAGCGTGTCCGGTATCCCGTCTCCGTCCGAGTCCTTCGAGTCCGGGTTCATCCCCACCAGCGGCTCCAGCGCATTGGAGATGCCGTCCTTGTCCTCGTCGTTGTCGCTGAAGAGGGTGGACCACAGGGCGTCATCGTGGACGAAGCTGGCCGTGCCGGTGCTCCCGGGGGAGCGGCCCACCACCACGCGCTGGTTGCCCGCGTTCTGCGTGCTCGCCGCGACGACCAGCGGGTAGGAGCGAGGCCCGCTGTCATCGTCGTGTTGCAGGTACTCCGAATTGGAGCGCAGCAGGAAGACCAGGTGGTCTCCCGCGCCCGGCGTCGTGGACGTGGCCCGGAAGGTGTCCCGGGCGTTCCAGGCGAAGCTGAGCGGCACGCCGCCAAAAGGCTGGTTGCTCAGGACGAGCATCCCGTTGCGATACAGGCTGGCCGTCCCGCCGCGTCCGTCCGCGTACGCGCGCACCCAGACGCGGTAGAGGCCGGAGTCCGGCGCGGTGAACGTCACGCAGGAGCGCGCCGCGCCCGCGCAGTCGTCCCCCATGATGACCTGGCTCCAGATGCCGCTGCGCTCCCTGAGCACATGCAGGACGGTGTCGGGCGCGATGCCCGCCAAATCCCGCGTCTCGAAGGTGTAGGCCTGCCCCGCGTCCAGCCACGTGCTGAGCCAGATGAAGCTGCCCCAGTCGCGCGAGGCCACGTAGTGCGGCCCGGCCAGGGCCAGCGCAGGCGCCAGCAGCACCAGCGTGAAGAGCCCGCTCAGGTGCGCCTTCATCGCGTCTCCTCCGCGAGGTAGAACGCTTCCTTGAAGGCGTCGTGCTGCCGTGCCTGTTCGTCGGGCGGAAGTGAACGCCACTTCGTCCGCTCCACGGTGAGGGCTTGTTGGTAGCGCGCATCGATGTCTCGCGCGCGGAGGTCCGCGGCCGAGGGCTCCGGCGGCGTGGCCAGCTTCGCCACCAGGTTCAACGCCGCCAGATAGCGCCGCTCCTTCTCCGCGCGCTCTTCGGGCGCTGCGTCCATGAAGGCGCGCTCCGTGCGCACCACCAGCACCGCCAGGTCGTCCACCGGCTCCTCGCGGAGCAGGGCCAGCTCGTCCGGCGTCAACGGCACCAGCGCGCGCGCCGCGAACCGCTCCCAGTCCGTCGCTTCGTCGCGGCTGCGAACCACCTGCGCCAGGGAGCCGGTGTCAGCCGTTGCCGGCTCGACGTGGAAGCGCGGCTCGGCGGCGACCTTGGGCGGAGCGGCGCGCGTCCGGGCGGCTTCGCGCGGGGCGCCTTCATTGGCGAACACCCACCGGGGGACCAGCAACGAAGTCCCTGCCCCAACCAGCAGGATGCCCAGCACCACCGCCGCGACTTCTCCTCGTGCGCGCATGCGACTTCCCCCTCTCGCTCGCGCGCAGCTCTAGCTCCATTTACCGGTGGCGGCAAACCCGCCCCGCAACAGCATGTGTGGGGGCCCGCACGTCACGCGGAAGTGTCCTGGCCCGGACGCCCAGACAGCGGTACTTCGCCTGCGGCCGCACCCAGCCCCCCACCGCGCCACGACATGCGCGTGGGCATCCACGCCATGCGTGCCGACGGTCATGACATGGATGTCGGAGGGACTGGCGCTCTATGCCTGGGGAATCGGCCGGCCCGGCCCCTGGAACACCACGACCGGCGTCGGCAAGGTGAGCGATTCGCGCTCCGGCGTCGTCCCCGTGGCGCCCTGGGCGAGCGGACGTCCACCGGACAGCAACTCACGCGCCCGCGACACCAGCCACTGCGCCCCACGAAGCGCGTCGCGCACCAGCAGCAGCGGCGCATCGCGCGTCAGCAGCGCGGGGGAGGTCCCCTTGCCCGTTGCATCGGGCTGCCCCACGCCCAACTCGTAGACCAGCTTCCCGCCCAACGTCGCCGTGTAGAGCGCCAGTCCACAAGCGCCCAGGCCCAACGCCACCGTGGCCGAGCTGGGCTCACGCCGCAACCGCCACACCGTCACGCCCAGGGCCCCCAGCAGCACGGTGGCATTGCCCAGGCCATGCACGAACGTCATGTCCCGAGCCCGCGGCGCATCCAGCCGGACCTCCTGGCTGGCCGCCAATCCCGCCACGCCCGCGAAGATTCCGCCCACGGTGCCGGCAACCCAGATGCGGCGAGCCACCCGGGCCCAGGCATTGTCGCCCGTCGACACGGAGATGAGGTCCGCTACCGCCGCCGTGGGCAGCAGGGCCAGTGGCATGTGCACCAGCGCCGGATGCAACTCATGCAGCATCATCTGCTTCTTCATCGCGCGGCCTCCTGACCTCGTCCTCCAAGGTTAGGCACCCTGAAGACCCATGGCAGGCACGCCTGCCTGCCCGCCCTGGAAGGCGCAGGCCGCGTTCAATCCTGGGCAAAGCGCTCAGCAGGCGATTTCGAGCGAGAGGACACGCTCGGGCTGGGTGAGCACCTCGCAGCCCTCGGGCGTCACCAGGAGGGTGTGCTCGAACTGGGCGGAGAGACTGCCGTCCTCCGTCACCACCGTCCAGCCATCCGGCAGGATGCGGATGTCCGGCCGGCCCAGGTTCACCATGGGCTCCACGGTGAAGACCATGCCGGAGCGCAGCTTGATGCCCGCGCCTCGCTTGCCGGTGTGAGGAACGGTGGGCGGCCCGTGCATCTGGTGGCCAATGCCATGCCCGCCGAACTCCTCCACCACGCTACAGCCCTCCTTCTTCGCCAGCTCTTCGATGGCCGCGCCAATGTCTCCCAAGCGCGCGCCATGGCGGACGACGGCGATGCCCGCGTCGCGGCACCGGCGCGCCACGTC
This sequence comes from Myxococcus sp. 1LA, assembly GCA_046520405.1. Lineage (GTDB taxonomy): Bacteria > Myxococcota > Myxococcia > Myxococcales > Myxococcaceae > Myxococcus. The sequence goes on along the minus strand of JBKGHI010000208.1, from coordinate 5,874 downwards.
CACGATGCGACGGGCGTCGTCGGACACCTCGCCCACCAGGAACGTGGCGGACGTGTCCCCGTGGAAGCCGTCCAGGAACGTCGTCACGTCCACGTTGATGATGTCGCCACGGGCCACCCGCTCGCCTGGATTCGGAACGCCGTGACAGACGATGTGGTTGCGGCTGGTACACACGGTGGCCGGGAAGCCCTTGTACCCAAGCTGGCTGGGCTTGCCGCCCCTGCGCGCCGTGTCCTCGCGAACCCACAGGTCGATGTCCCCCGTGGAGACACCCGGGGTCAGCTTCGATGCGACGAAGGCCAGCGTGCCCGCGGCGGCCTGGCTGGCGCGGCGGAGGCGCTCGACTTCCGCGCCCTTGAAGAGGGGAATGCTCATGGGCGCCAAGGTGAGGGGCCAGGGGGCCCACCGTCCAATGCTGTTTCGGTATGTCCGGCGGGACGCGTGCACCCGCCACCGGCCGCGCGCTAGAGTGGCGGACGTGAGCCTCACGCACATCCAGTCCTTCGTCGCCGTTGCCGAGGAGTGCAACGTGGGCCGGGCCGCGCGCCGCCTGCACCTGACGCAGCCGCCGCTCACCCGCCACATCCAGGCGCTCGAGGATGAGCTCGGGGCCCGCCTCTTCGAGCGAACCCGGAGTGGCATGCGCCTGCTCCCCGCGGGCGAGACCTTCCTGCTGCACGCGCGCCGCATCCTGGCGGAGGTGGACGCCGCCCTGCTCAACGTGCGGGACGTGGCGAGCAGCCGCACCGGCGAATGACCCAGCCAGGGGCCGTGCGCCTCGCGCGTGTCGGGCCCGTGGCGTGCGTTCAACACCGGACGGACAGGGACGCTCCGCGGCCGGCTTCGCACGCGCCCCAGGCCCATCCGCCTGCCGCCCCGGCCGGGGGCTGCTAGAGCGAGCAACGATGCCCGCCCTCCCCGTTCGTCATCGGAGTCAAAGTCCGCGCCGCACGCGCGCCTTCGCACTGCTCGCATCCCTGCCCTGGGGCGTCGCGACTGCTACCGCGGCGGAGACACAGACGCCGCTCGCGAATGCCACCGCAGCATCACTGCCGTCCCAGGAGGACGCGCATGCGCGGCGCACGGCAAACGTGACGTTGCCGCTTCATGCTGGCACTGGTGTGGCAGGCGAAGACGCGGCCCCCGCGAAGGTGCCGGACCCCAGCGCGCGTGGTTCGGCGGCACCGGGAGACACCGAGGACGCGGCTGCTCCAGGAGCGACTCCAGCCGGTGCCTCGCAAACCGTCGTCACGGGCTCCCGCCGTCCCCGCCCCGCGCGGGACGTGCCCGCCACCACCACGGTCCTTCCTCGCGGCGAAATCGACCGCAGCCCCACGCTGACGCAGGACTCGCTGGTCCGCACCGTCCCGTCCGCGGCCACCTTCCGTCGCACGCCCAGCCTCGTCGCAGACCCGACGGCACAGGGCCTCAACCTGCGCGGGCTCGCGCCTTCAGGCGTGGCGCGCAGCCTCGTGTTGCTCGACGGCATCCCCGTCAACGACCCGTTCGGTGGCTGGATTTTCTGGCGCTCGCTGCCACGGCTCGGGCTGGAGCGCATCGAGGTCGTTCCCAGCGGCGGCTCCGCCCTCTACGGCAGCGGCGCGCTCGGCGGCGTCGTGCAGCTCGTGTCCCGCTCCATCACCGGGCTCCAGGTCGACGCGGATGCAGCCTACGGCAATGCCCACACCGGCCTGCTCGCGGCGCGCGCGGCGGAAGCGTGGGGCCCTGTTCGCGCCTCGCTGGAGGCGGAGCACCTCTCCAGTGACGGCTACCCCATCGTCAGCCCCGCCCAGCGCGGCGCCATCGACGCGGACACGCCCAGCAGCCACGCCGTCATCAACGGGCGCGTCGAGGCGGATGCCACCGACGCGCTCACCCTCTCCGCTCGCGCCGGCCTGTTCCAGGAGGACCAGAACGGTGGCACCCGCCTCACCACCGCGCGCGTGGAGCTGGCCCACTTCGGCGCGGGCGCGCGGCTGCGCACCGCGGACAGCGGCACCTTCACGCTGGACCTCTTCGGCCGAGTGCAGCGCTTCGAGCAGGACCGCGCGCGCATCGCCCAGGACCGCTCCTCCGAGGCACTGGCCGCCAGCCAGGACGTGCCGGCCGATGACCAGGGCCTCTCCCTCGTCTGGACCGGCCCGTCCTGGACCGCCCTAGGCACGCACGTCCTCACCGCGGGCCTGGACGCGCGGCGCATGGCGGGCACGTCCCGGGAAGAGATTTTCCCGCCGTCTCCAACGGAGACCTCCCTGCGCCTGCGCGACACCGGAGGCACCCAACTGTCCGGTGGTGTCTTCATCGAGGACCTCTACACGCCTTCGCCCATCCTGGAGCTCAGCGCCGCGCTCCGGCTGGACATGTGGCGCAACACGGAGGGCGAGCAGCGCCTGGAGCGCGTCAACGGCACCGTGGCCACCACGCGCTTCGATGACCGCACCGAGCAGCAGCTCAGCCCGCGCCTGGGCCTGCGGCTGCGTCCCATGGAGTGGCTCACCCTGCGCGGCTCCGCCTATCGCGCCTTCCGCGCGCCCACGCTCAACGAGCTGTACCGCCCCTTCCAGGTGGGCACCCTCCTCACCGCCGCCAACGCCAACCTGGGCGCGGAGCGGCTGTGGGGCGCCGAGGCCGGGCTGGAAGCCGAGTCCACCCCGCTGGGCCTCACCACGCGCGTGACGGGCTTCTGGAACGTGCTCGACGACCCCATCACCAACGTCACGCTGGAGCAGCCGCTGCCGGACGGCGCCACGCGCCAGCGGGAGAACCTGGGCCAGGCGCGCGTGCGCGGCGTGGAGGCCAGCGTGGACTGGAAGCTGTCACGGCAGTGGACGGCGCTGCTCGCGTACACCTTCGTGGACCCCGTCGTGACGCGCTCCCCCGGGCAGCCCGGGCTGGTGGGCAAGCAGCTCGCGCAGGACCCCAGGCACCGGGGCACGGCCATCGTCACCTTCCACGCCCCCGACATCGTGACGGCCACGGTGCAGCTTCGCGTGACGGGCGCTCAGTTCGAGGATGACCTCAACGAGCGCCCCATGGGCGGCTACGCCGTGGTGGACGTCTCCGCCAGCCGCCGCCTCTTCTGGAAGCTGCACGTCTTCGGCGCGGTGGAGAACCTCTTCGACCGCGAGTACCTCGCGGGCCGCGCCGGGGTGGACACGTTGGGCCCGCCCCTCATGGCGCGCATCGGCCTGCGGCTGCGCGACGTTCCCTGAGGCTCAGCGGATGGTGCGCACCGGCCGCACCGGGCCGTTGAACCAGCGGCTCAGCGACACCACGTCATCCATGCGGCGCGCAGGCGGAAGACTGTCGAGGAAGACTCGGCCATACGCCTTCGTCACGATGCGCCGGTCCAGCATCGCGACGATGCCCCGGTCCGCCTGCGTGCGGATGAGCCGGCCAAAACCCTGCCGCAGCGCCAGCGCCGCGTGCGGGAGCTGGTACTGCTCGAAGGGCTCCTCGCCCCGCTGCTGGAGCTGATTGATGCGCGCGGCCACCAGCGGGTCCCCCGGCGACGCGAAGGGCAACCGGTCGATGATGACCAGGCTCAGCGCGTCGCCCGGCACGTCGACGCCTTCCCAGAAGCTGTGCGCCGCGAAGAGCACGCTGGGCGTCTCGCGGAAGGCCTCCAGGAGCTGCTGCTTGGGGCGCTCGCCCTGGAGCAGCGCCTGGTAAGGGAGCCGGGGCGCCACCAGCTCGTAGGCCCGCACCATGTTGCGCAGGGACGTGAAGAGCACGAAGGCGCGCCCGCCCGTCACCTCGCAGAGCCGCTCAATCTCCTCCGCCGCCTCCTCGATGAAGCCAGGGGCGGACGGGTCCGGCAGGTGCGTGGGCAGGTACAGCGCCGCCTGCGACGGGTAGTCGAAGGGGCTGGGCACCGCCAACGTCCGCACCTTCGTCACCGGCTGGCCGTCCTCGTCGTACAGGCCCATGCGGTTGGCGAAGAAGTCGAAGCGGCTGTCCGCCGCCAGTGTCGCTGACGTGTACACCACCGTGTCCAGCGCGCCGTACATCCGCTCGCGCAGCTCCTTCGCCACGTCGATGGGACTGGCGCGCAGGAAGAGGCCCTTGCCGCGCTGCTCCGCCCAGTAGACGTGGTCGGCGGACTCGGCCTTCTCCAGGAAGGAGAGCTGCTCCTCCATCTCGTCCGAGCGGCGGGTGATGGCGGCCAGCTCCGGCTCGCGCTCGCCCACCGTGAAGGCGGACAGCGCGGCCAGCGCGTCACGCACGCCCTCCAGCGGCGTGGACAGCTTCGCCATGACCTCCGAGCGCAGCGCCACGGAGGACTCCTGGCCGGACAGGCCCAGCGCCCGAGGCGCCTGCGCGAAGAGCGCGTCCGCCCCCGCGCGCAACCGGGCGGCCAGCGCGCGCAGCATGGCGTGGCGGGAGTCCTCCTCCTTCAGCGACGCCACCGCGTCCCGCGCCAGCTCCTCCAGCCGGTAGTTGGACACGCTGCAACCGAAGTGGCCGCTGGCCGCGTCCTCCAGCGCGTGCGCCTCGTCGAAGATGACGGCCTCGTACCAGGGCAACACGCCTTCACTGCGCTTGCCGGAGCTGCGCAGCGCCAGGTCCGCGAAGAAGAGGTGGTGGTTGACCACCAGCAGGTCCGCCTGCTCCGCGCGCTTGCGCATGCGCGTGACGAAGCACGTCTCGTACTGCGGGCACTTGGTGCCCACGCACGTCTCGGACGTGGTGGACAGGCGCGACCAGGCGCTGAAGGACTCGGGCAGGTCCAGCTCGCTGCGGTCGCCGGTGTCCGTCTCCTCCGCCCACGCCTTCAGCTTGGACCAGTAGCGGGACTCCTCGCGCGAGCCAAACTGCGGATCCTTGGAGAAGGCATCATACCGGTGCAGGCACAGGTAGTTGCTGCGGCCCTTGAGGTAGGCGGCCTCGAAGCGCAGGCCCATCTTCTCCCGCATCAACGGCAGGTCCTTGAAGAAGATCTGGTCCTGCAATGTCTTGGTCGCCGTGGACACCACCACCCGGCGCCCCGACAGCAGCGCGGGCACCAGGTAGGCGAGCGTCTTGCCCGTGCCCGTGCCCGCCTCGGCCAGCAGGTAGCTGCGCTCGGCGAAGGCCCGCTCCACGGCGCGCGCCATCTGAAGCTGCTCCGGGCGGTGCTCGTACGCGGGCAGCGCGACCTCGAGCGCGCCTCCCGGACCGAGCAGGCTGTCGACGGACGGAGGGGTGGAGACGGAGAGCGACATCGGCACCGAGGGGGAGACGGGAAGCGGCCGGACAAAATAGCAGCGACCGCCGCTTCAAGCGCGTTTCCGGCCACGTCCGCGGCGCATGGGACGGGTGGCCGCCTGCCCCTTGGCCAGCGAGCCACACCCGCCACGCCGAGCCGGTCCCTGGACGGCCCGGCGCTCAGTACCCCACGGACAGGCTGCGCAGGTGCTGGAAGACGAGCACCGCCAGCACCAGCACCACGATAAACCCCACCCCCACCGCCACCTTCTTCAAGCGGCCAGTGATGCTGGGGGTCTCCACCGGCTCCATCGACGAAGGCACCACCAGGGTGGCCCGGCGGACCACTTCGTCACGGCCGCGTCGAGCGACGGCGTCCTCGGGCTCGCGCGCCAGCCGGACGCGATACAGGCGCCCCACCATGGCCAGCTCGCCGCGGCCCACCGCCAGCGTCATCACCCGGTCGTGGGCATCCCAGTCCTCCCAGCGCGCCGCCACCTTCCGCCACGCATCCGCCAGGACGTCCGAGAGCGGCGACTCGCCTGGCAGGTAGTTGACGTAGACGAGCCCGCACTGCGGGCAGGACAGGGCCTCCTCGCGCCGGGGCCCCACGCACTTGGAACAGACACCGGGGGGCGGCTCGAAGAGCTCCGCGTCCGTCAACGGCCACCGCCGGCCCTGGCCGCG
>JBKGHI010000207.1:0-16361 GCA_046520405.1 Myxococcus sp. 1LA | reverse complement strand
CGTTCCCGTAAGCGATCGATTTTACTCGGGCTGATTCCTGATCGGCGCTCTAGCAACTCTGCGAAAGTCCAGCGCCCGGGGCAAGTCGAATGCCGACGTCAACGCAACAAGGCCCGGGCTCGGGCCGAGTGGGCGGATTTGGGGCGCGACCAGACCGGGCACTGCCTTGTCTGGTCTGGCCTCTCCCTCTTCGACCTCGTCGTCGATATTGTGGCCAAGCCCTCTTCCGGCGTTTTTACAGCGAACGGCTGGCAATCTCCGTCAGCTCCGCGTCCGTCAGTACCAGGGGGTTGGCCTTCATGCTGCTGGCCCCCTTGGCCTTCGCCACCAGCTCAGGCAACTGCGCCTTCGACAGCCCGTAGCGCCCCAGCCCCGGCACGCCGAGCGCCGTCCGCAGCGCGTCCACCCACGTAACGGCGTCTTCGGCCCGTGCGTCCGCACGACCTGTCAGCAGCACCGCCAGCTCCTGCACCCGAGGCAGTGACGGATGCTCCGGTGCCCGGGCACGCAGCGCGCGCAGGTTGACGTCCAGCACCGCGGGCAGCAGCGCCGCGCACACCGCGCCGTGGGGCGCGTCGAACATGCCGCCCACGGGCGCCGCGAAGCCGTGCACCGCGCCCAGCCCCGAGTTGGCCAGGCACAGGCCGCCGAAGAGACTGGCCAAAGCCAGGTCCTCGCGCGCGGACGCATCCGGGCCGTCCAGCACCGCGCGCCGCAGCGAACGCGCCGACCTGCGCAGCCCCTCACGCGCCAGCGCATCCGTCAGCGGATTGGCGCGCGCGGACAGAAAGGGCTCGATGAGCTGCGACAGCGCATCCATGCCGCTGGACGCGAGCACCGCGGCCGGCGCACCCGTGAGCAGGTCCGGGTCCACCAGTGCCACGCGCGGCAGCATGTGCGGGCTGCGCAGGCTGGCCTTCACCTTCGCGTCCTTCGAACCCAGTACCGCGTTGCGCGTCACCTCGGAGCCCGTGCCCGCCGTGGTCGGAATGGCGACGAAGGGCAGGGAAGGACGGGTGAGCGGCTGTCCTCGGCCAATGACCTCCAGGTAGTCCAGCGGGTCGCCTCCATTGGCGGCGAGCGCGGCAATGGCCTTGCCCGCGTCCAGCGCGCTGCCTCCGCCCAGCGCAACCACCACATCACAGCCGGCCTCCGCGACGCGCGCCGTGCCTTCGCGGGCGCGCTCCACGGTGGGTTCGCCGTCCACGGAGAAGAGCGTCACGCCCAATCCCAGCCGCCCCAGTGCCTCCTGAAGAGGCCGGGCCCGCGCGGGATTGGCGCCCGTGACGAGCAGCACCCCGGTGCCCCCGAGGCCGCGAATGATGTCCGGTGCCTCGGCCAACCGGCCCGGGCCGAAGACGACGCGGGTCGCGGTGGCGAACTCGAAGGAAGAAGGGAACGCGCTCACGTCCGTCACCACCCGGCGTCTGCAGGGAAGCGGTTGACGAACTTCCGGCTGGTGCGGGGCTCCGCCATCATCGGCGCCACGGTGTCGCGCCAGGTGAGGTAGTGCGCCGTCTCCTTGTGCGCGGCGGGGGCCTGCGCCGTCCGGTACGCCTCTACCAACACGAAGCGCGTGGGGTCCTCGGCGTCCTGCATGACGTCGAAGCGGGCGATGCCAGGCTCCTTCACGCTTTCGCGCGCGTTGGCGAGCGTGGCTTGGTGGAAGGCATCCACGTGCTCCGGCTTGACGTGGACCTGGACGTGAACGACGAGGAGACTGTTTGGCATGCCCCGGAAACTACTCCGGGCCGGGGCCGCGTGGGGACGCGACCTCCGGCCCGGCGGGGGCAGGGGTGTTGGCTGCCCGTCAGGGACTACGGGGCCTTGAGGACCGCCGTCGGGCTGATGACGTCTTCCAGCTTGCGGGCCATGGTCCACCCGTCGTGGTAGACGATGCCCACGGGAGTGACGGTGTCATTCCGGTACAGGCCGACCTTCAGGTAGTTGAGCTCACCCCTGTACTGGGTGGCGATGAAGCGCTTGGGCAGCACCACCTTGCCGTCGAGGTACAGCTCCACGAAGCCGACCTTGGAGTCCGGCGACCACTTCACGTGGAAGATGAAGTCCAGCCAGCGGCCGCGCACCAGCGGCGTGCGCCAGACGATGGTGCCCGGGTTGCCGCCGATGTTGAGGCGAATCTCCTCGCCGTAGACGTAGAACTCCACCGGGGGCGAACCGGAGTTGCCCTCGTGGTGCCACTGGGTGAAGAGCTGCCACGTCTTCGCGCTGGGGAAGCTCGAATCGAACATGGTGCTGAAGCGGTAGTAGTACTCGGAGTTCACGGGCTCGCGCGTCATGCGCACCAGCTCGTTGCGGTTGCCGCTGGCGTTGATGGGGTCGTCGCCCTTGCGCACGGTGGCCTTGAGGGCGTAGCGGCCCTGCCGCGCGGGCGAGGGCACCACCGCCAGCCGGTCCGCGCTCACCATCTGCGTGCTGCTCCACTGGGAGCGGCTGTTGGTCTCGAAGTCACCCACCCAGACGATGCTGGCGCCAGTGCCCGGCGTCGGCGTGGGGTCCGGGTTCGGCGTCGGCTCCGGCGCGGGAGTCGGGTCGGTGGGCGGCACCGTCGACGTCGTGGAGGAGCAGGCGCGCGCCTCGGCGATGCTGGCCCACTCATTCACGGTGTTGCTCAGGAAGGTGATACGGACGCGGCGCGTGTTGACGGCCTTGAAGCTGTAGGTCTCCGCCGCCGCCGTGGTGCCGCTGCTCTTGCCCGAATAGACCTGCGTATAGGTATAGCCATCCGGTGAAACAGAGACGAAGAACTCATTCGCGCGCGTGTTGCCCTGATGCCAGGCAACGGAGACGCCAGCGACCTGCTTGAGGGAGCCCAGGTCGTAGTCAACCCAAGAGCCGCGTCCGCTCCGGCTCCAGCGGGTGCCAAGGTTTCCGTCCATGGTGTTGGCTGGGACGTTCCCGTCGTGGCCGTTGGAGATCACCGACCGGGCCGTCAGTGGCGTGCATCCGGCGGTGGTCAGCGCCGCGGCGCTGACTTCCAGGCTGTCGAGGCCGTCGATTTCAATGGGGGACGCGCCGGCTTCGGACGAGACATCTTCCGGGGCGCCGCAGCCCGTGCCGCTCATACCAAGCAGCGTTCCAACCAGCAGGAGGGTCTTCTTCATGAGGGGGCTCTCTGGGTACTAAAAACAGACAAGAGGGGTGAGTCCGCGCCGTGGGGGGGGACGGGCGGGGCGGGTGTCTGGCTTTGCTTGTGGGCTTCTCCAAGGTCACGGCGGTTGGATGCCGTGTCGTGCTCTCAACGAGCATCCGCCAAAAGTATTTCGTATTCAACACGCGAATTCGCGCCTGCTTGCTCTCCAGGCGCCACTCAGGGCGTACCTTGTTGCTGTTTCATCTGGCGTGATTGGAATTGTCTGTCATTGCGCGACGCGAGCGCTCCGGACGCGCGGCGCGTGAGGCTTTCCCTCCACTGCGGGCCTGGGTCGGCGCTGGCGCGCACTGGGACGCCGGTCTGGGGTGTGCGGTGGAGAGCGAACAGTCCCACACCCCTGGAGGCCGGAGGCGCCAGGTGCGTGCCGGCGCTACAACACCCCGGGTCGTACCGGCGACGCGAAGGACCGGCGCTCGACTCACACAGCGTCATCCTTCAGGGAGGTGGCCATGAACCCGTCCGCGGGCTCGTGCGTTGCGTGTGGGGCGCGTTTCCTGGGAGGCGTACTGGCATGTCCCCGGAGTGCACCGGGAGGGGCTCGGGGCGCGCCGGTGCGACGCTGGTCGCCGGGGCTGTGCCACCCGCCACTGGTGGGCCGTGTGGGGCTGCTGAAGCGGTTGATGGGGCTGGCGGAGGACGTCCGGCGCGGGCTGGGGCGGGCGGTGTGGTTGATGGGGGAGGCGGGCATGGGCAAGACGCGGCTCAAAGACGCCTTCGTGGAGCGCCTGGTCTCCGAGGGTTTCGAGGTCTGGGAAGGCAGTGCCCTGGCGCTGCCAGGCGCGCCCGCGGGCATCTTCCGGGAGCTGCTGGACGCCACGCGGGCCCTCAGCCCGCCCGCCGGGACGGGCCGCGTGTCCAGCGCGGACGCGGAGCGAATCCAGCGATTCCTGGAGGGCCGCGAGCGCCAGGGCGTCCCCGCGAGCCTTGTCTCCGAGCGCACCGCGCTGTTCGATTCGCTCTGCCATGCGCTGATGCCGGACCGGCGTCCCCGCCTGCTGGTGCTGGAGGACTGGCAACACGGAGACCCGCTCAGCCATGCGGTGGTGGAGGAGCTGGTGTCGCGGTTGTCGCACACGCCGCTGTTGCTCCTGGCGCTCCAGCGTCCCGGGGGCACGGCGCCAGCGCCGCTCACCGCGGATGTCCTGACGGTGGGACGGCTGGGGCTCGCCGAGTCCGCGGCGCTCTTGGAAGGACGGCTGCGGAGCCGGGCGCCCCTGGCGCCCGCGGTCCGGGAGACCCTGCTTCGCGGCAGCGCTGGCCATCCGCTGCACTTGCTGCACGCCGTGACGCTGCATGAGGAGCAGCCCGAGCAGGCCGTGCCGCTCACGGGCGAGGCGGTGCTGGCGGCGCGTCAGGCCTTGCTGCCTCCCGCGCAGCGCGAGGTGTTGCGCGCGGCCTCGGTGCTGGGGCCGTCGTTTCCCCGGGCCGTGCTGGTGGCGCTGGCGGGTGGGGTCGGGCCGCTGGCGCTGTTGGAGTCGGGTGGCTGGCTTTGCTCCGTTTCAGGGGGCCGATACACGTGGGCCGTGGAGCCCTCGCTGGGCGAGGACCTGCTACCGGAGTCGGCGCTGCCCACGGCGCACCGGCGGGCCGCGGAGGCGTATGAGGCCCTCCCGGAGCCACTGCGACACCGGGCCTGTATGGAATTGACGCGGCAATGGCTGTCCGCGGAGGACTCCGTCCGGGCCTTGCCCTACCTGGTGGCGCTCGCGGGGTGGCACCTGTCGGCGCTGGAGCCGGGCCCCGCCATGGCGGTGTATCGCTTCGCGTTGGGGCTGACGGACACCCTGCCAGCCGACACCGCCCGGGAGTGGCGGCGCCGCCTCTGGGAGTACATGGGGGACGCGCACCGGCTGGCCGGCGAGGCCGCGGAGGCGGAGACGGCCTGGCGTACGGCCCGGGAGCTGGATGATGAGGGATTGGCGTCACCGGCGAGCGACCGGGCCCGGCGTCTGTTCAAACGCGCGTCGGTGGTGCTCGCGCTGGGCCGGCCCGAGGAGGTGTTGGGATTGGACAGGGAAGGGCGCCGGGATTGTCTGTCCACGGCGCCGCTGATGTCCGTGTCCATGGATGCGCTGTGCTCGCTGGCGCTCTGTGCCCTGGGACGGTTCGAGGAGGCGCGCGCGCGGATTGTCCTGGCCCGCGAGCAGCTCCAGCTTGCCGGCAAGGAAGACGGCCCGCGCGGGCGGGCGTGGAGGCCCTGCTCCACCGGGGCATGGGCAGCGTGCAGCTCGGGCTGGGCTTTCCGGAGGCCGCGGCGTCCGAGTACGTCCAGGTGCTGCGCTGGAGCGAGCGAGCGGGCGACACGTGGGAGCACTCCACGGCGCTGCTGAATCTGGGGGATGCGTATTCGCGCGCGGGAGACCGCGAGCGCGCGGCGCACTTCTTCCAACTCGCGCTGGAGCTGGATTCACGCACGGGAGACCGCCGGGGCATGGCCTACACGCACCACGGCCTGGCGCTGCTGCACACGCGCGCGGGAGCGCCGGAGCTGGCGAAGGAAGACGCGCTGCGAGGGCTTCAACTGGCGTCCATGTTGGAGGACCGGCGGCTCCAGTCCTTGCTGCGCTGCGTCCTGGGGCGGGCCCAGTTGCAACTGGGAGAACTGGAGGAGGCCGGACGTCAACTCCAACTGGCCGCGAGGGACGCGTCCGCCGCGGGCGCCCGGCTGGAGCTGCTCCAAGCGGAGGCGTGCCTGCGGGTGTTGGAGGCGCGGCGATAACCCTGCACTCGTCGCTACCCCCTGGGCGCGAGGCATGAAATCCTTCATGGGTGATTGAAATCGAGACCATCGAGGCGTTCGAAAAGCACCTCGCGGCGGGGGTGGGGTTCTCCAACGTCGTCATCCAGGGGCTGGACCTGCGGAAGTTCACGCCCCAGTTGGTGTCCGCCGAGCTGGCGGGTGCTGTCTTCCTGGGCTGTGAGCTGGAGAAGGACGCGCTGAAGGCCACCGTGGACCACGGGGCCATGGTGTTCCCGCCCATCTCCGGTCTGCCGTATCTGCCCTACCGCGGCGGGCTGTACACGCCGGAGGAGCTGTACGCGGGCTTCGACCCGGAGCGGCCGGAGTCGTACGACGACACGCCGGATGCGCGCATCTATGCGCACTGGGCGGCGAACGGGCGGGGCAGCCCTCCCACGCTGCTGGAGACCATGGCGCAGCGCCTCCATGACCACTCAGTGACGCAGGCCATGGAGGCGCTGCTGTACCGCTCCGGCGGCGTGCGCAAGGTGGTGGCCATCATGGGCGGCCACTCCATGAAGCGAGGCCAGGCGGACTATCGCGCCGTGGCGGCCCTGGCGCGCGAGCTGGCGCGCCGTGGCTTCTTCATGGTCAGCGGCGGTGGCCCCGGCGCCATGGAGGCCACCCACGTGGGCGCGTGGTTCGCCCGGCGCACGGAGTCGGAGCTGGATGACGGGCTGGCCATGCTCTCGCGGGCACCCAGCTACACGGACCGGGACTGGCTCTCGCGCGCCTTCGACGTGCGCCGCGCCTTCCCGCTGGCGGAGGATGACCTGCCATTTTGCGCCAGCCTGGGCATCCCCACGTGGCACTACGGGCACGAGCCGCCCAACCCCTTCGCCACGCACATCGCGAAGTACTTCGCAAACAGCGTGCGCGAGGACGGTCTGCTCACCATCGCCAAGGGCGGCATCATCTATTCGCCCGGCAGCGCGGGCACCATCCAGGAGGTGTTCCAGGATGCGTGCCAGAACCACTACAACTCGGTGGGCGTCATCAGCCCCATGATCTTCCTGGGCACCGAGTTCTGGACGCGCACCCGGCCCGTGTATCCGCTGCTGCATCAACTCGCGCAGGGCTATGACTACGCGCGCTACCTGATGCTCACGGATTCGCAGGACGAGGTCGTCCGGGCGCTGGAGGCGTATGACCGGGAGGCGAACCCGCCTCGCTGAGCGCGCCTTGGGGCGCCCGTTGATTACCTGGGAATCTCCGCGCCCCCTGGCGAGCAGGCGCGGAGGCAGGGGCCCGGCGAAATCGCCCGGGCCAGGGTGCCCCGGGCATTGTCGCTGTTCGACGCAGTCGGGGCGGCGTATTGTCGCGGCCTCGGGAAGGAGTGCTCGGATGCGGCCCCGGGCCGTCTTCTTCGATTTGGATGACACGCTGATTGACCGCGCGGGCGCCTTCACGCGCTACGTGGGTTCGCTCGTCTCCCGCTATCCAGCCGTGTTCCCCGAGGCCCGGCGCGCCGAGGCCGTGGCTTGGCTGCACGCGGTGGACGGGCGCGGCGGCGCGTCCCGGAGTGCGTTCTGCCTGCAGGTGACGCAGGCGTTCCCGGGCCTGGGCCTCACGCCGGACGCGCTCTGGGAGGACATGGCCTCGCGCCTGCCACATCTCGTCCACGAGGACCTGGACGTCTGTGATTGGGTGGCCTCCGTGGCCCGCTGCCGGCCGGTGGCGGTGGTGTCCAATGGTTCGGCCCGGGTGCAGCGCACCAAGCTGGCCGCGCGGGGCTCGCGGAGGTGTTGCCGGATGTCTTCCTCTCCGGTGAGGTGGGCGCGTCGAAGCCGGACGCCCGCATCTTCGAGGCCGCGCTGGCCCACGTCGGACGCCCGCCGGAAGAGGTGCTGCACGTGGGCGACGACCCGGAGCGGGACGTCATGGGCGCCGCGCGGCTGGGGCTGGCCACCTGCTGGGTGTCTCACGGCCGTCCGTGGCCGTCCGCGCTGCCGCCGCCCACCTTCACCGTTGCGTGCATTCCGTCACGCCTCGAAGACATCGCCGGAGTGCTCACGCGATGGACATGAACGCGGTGGTCGGCACGCACGACCTGCTCTTCATCACCCTGGACACCTTGCGCTACGACGTGGCCGAGGCGCTCGCCGCCCAGGGCCGCACGCCGAACCTCACGGCCCTGTTGCCCGGAGGGCGGTGGGAGCAGCGGCATTCGCCCGCGAGCTTCACGTACGCGGCGCACCACGCCTTCTTCGCGGGCTTCCTGCCCACGCCCGCCACGCCCGGCCTGCATCCGCGGCTGTTCGCCATGCGCTTCGAGGGCAGCGAGACGACGGCTCCAGGCACCTGCGTGCTGGACGCGCCGGACCTCGTCACGGGATTGGCGGCGCGCGGCTACCACACGATGTGCATTGGCGGCGTGGGCTTCTTCAACAAGCGCAACCCGCTGGGCAACGTGCTCCCGGGCCTCTTCGCGGAGAGCCACTGGAGCCCCGAGCTGGGTGTGCGGGAACAGCGCTCCACCGAGCATCAGGTGTCGCTGGCGGTTCAACGTCTGGAGGCGTTGCCTCGCGAGCAGCGCGCCTTCCTCTTCATCAACGTGTCCGCGCTGCACCAGCCGAACCGGCACTACCTGCCGGGCGCGACCGAGGACTCACGCGAGTCCCATGCCGCGGCGCTGGAGTACGTGGACTCGCAGCTTCCGCCGCTGTTCGCGGCCCTGCGGCGCCGGGGGCCTTCTTTCTGCATCGTCTGTTCGGACCACGGCACTGCTTACGGCGAGGACGGCTTCACCGGTCATCGCCTGGCGCATCCGGTGGTGTGGACGGTGCCCTACGCTGAATTCCTGCTACCTCGAGAAACCGCACCATGACGCGCCTGGAGCAGATGCTCGACGGGTCGCCCTACGTGGCGTACCTCTACGGCTACCCGCACAAGACGGCCTACCGGCCCTTCACGCCCGCGCTTCCATTGGAGTCCGTCTGGACGGAGGAGCGCCGCGACGCGCTGTTCCTCTACGTCCACGTGCCCTTCTGCGAGATGCGCTGCGGCTTCTGCAACCTGTTCACGGCCGCAGGGCCGAAGCAGGACGTGGTGGACGGGTATCTGGGCGCGCTGGTGCGTGAGACGAAGCGGGTGAAGGAGGCGCTGGGCACGGCGACCTTCGCTCGGGCCGCCATCGGCGGTGGCACGCCGACGCTGCTGGACGTGGCGGGCTTGAACACCGTGTTCGACATGGCTGAAGGCGTCATGGGCGCGGACATGAAGAACATCCCCGTGTCCGTGGAGGTGTCTCCGGAGACGGTGGATGCTCAGAAGCTCCAGGTGCTCCGCTCGCGCGGCACGGACCGGGTGAGCATGGGCATCCAGAGCTTCATCGAGGCGGAGGTTGCCGCGGTGAAGCGGCCCCAGAAGACGGCGCAGGTGGAGGCCGCGCTGGACCTCATCCGCGCCACGGGTTTCCCCACGCTGAACCTGGACCTCATCTACGGCATGGAGGGGCAGACGGAGGAGAGCTTCCTCTACTCGCTGCGGACCGCGCTTCGCTACGCGCCCGAGGAAATCTACCTCTATCCGCTCTACGTCCGGCCGCTGACCTTCCTGGGGAAGAAGGCGCGCGCGTGGGACGACCTGCGCCTGTCGCTGTACCGCGTGGGCCGCGACTTCCTGCTGTCGGAGGGCTACACGCAGGTCTCCATGCGGATGTTCCGCGCGAAGCACGCGCCGGACCTGGGCGGCCCGGTGTACCGCTGCCAGGAGGACGGCATGGTGGGGCTGGGCTGCGGCGCGCGCTCGTATACGGGCCGGGTGCATTACTCGTCCGAGTACGCGGTGGGCTCGCGCGAGGTGCGCTCCATCATTTCTTCGTACAGCGAGCGGACGGAGGCGTCCTTCGGTGAGGTGGGCTATGGCTTCCGTCTGGACTCCGAGGAGCGGCGGCGGCGTTACATGCTGTTGTCCCTGCTGGCGGACGGCGTGGACCTGGCCGTGTACCGGCAGCGCTTCTGCACCGACGCGTTGGAGGACTTCCCGGAGCTGGAGGAGTTGGAGGCGCACGGGCTGGCGCGGAAGAACGGCGGGGTGGTGCAGCTCACCGCGGCGGGCGTGGAGCGCTCCGACATGATTGGCCCCTGGCTCCACTCCGAGCAGGTGCAGTCGATGATGAAGGAGTACGCCTGGCGATGAAGCTCACCGTGCTCTACCGAGGCCCGCTGTCGAGCTGCAACTACGGCTGCGAGTACTGCCCTTTCGGCAAGTGGAAGCACACCGAGGAGGAGCTGGCCAAGGACCGCGCGGACCTGGAGCGCTTCGTCGCGTGGGTGGAGGCGCGCACGCAGGACACGGTGTCGGTGTTCTTCACGCCGTGGGGCGAGGCGCTCATCTGGCCCTGGTATCAGGAGGCGCTGGCTCGCCTGTCACATCTGCCGCATGTGGAGCGGCTGGCCATCCAGACAAACCTGTCGTGCAAGCTGGACTGGGTGGCTCGGGCGCGCGCGGACAAGCTGGGCATCTGGGCCACGTACCACCCGGAGTGGACCAGGCGGCACCGCTTCGTGGCCCAGTGCGCGAAGCTGACCGAGCTGGGGGTGCGGCACAGCGTGGGCGTGGTGGGCTTCCTGCGCTTCACGGAGGAGGCGGAGGCCCTACGCGCCGAGCTTCCCGCGGACACCTACCTGTGGATCAACGCGGTGAAGGACGGGCAGGAGGAGCCGTATACGGCGGAGGATGTGGCGCGATTCACGCGCCTGGACCCGCTGTTCCCCGTGAACAACACGCGCCATCCGAGCCTGGGCCGCGCGTGCCGAGGCGGCGAGTCCGTCATCTCCGTGGACGGTGACGGCACTGCGCGACGGTGCCACTTCATCGAGGAGGCGATTGGGAACATCTACTCGCCGGACTTCGACTCCGCGCTGAGGCCCCGGCCGTGCGCCAAGCAGACCTGTGGCTGCCATATCGGGTACGTGCATCTGGAGTACCTGGAGTTGGACCGGGTCTTCGGCTCTGGCATCCTGGAGCGCGTCCCGGCGACGCCTCTGTGGAAGGCCGGGCTGAGGGGGCCCGGTGATTTTCCCAAAGCAGCAGCGCCGGCTCAGGAATGAGCTGAATCGGAAGGACGGACGCATGGATGTGCGTTCGTTCTACTCGCTGAAGCGAGAGGGCTTCGACTTCCTGCTGGATATCATTGAGCGGCGAGATGGGACGCCGCGCCAGATTTGGAACGCCTTGAGCATTGCTTGGGATATGCGCGGGTTGGGGATGGCGCGGTACATCACCCTCTTGCCGGCATTGTGCGAGCATGAGGACGTCAGCCTGAGGTCAAGGGCATTTCAGTTGCTCGTCCTGTGGGCGTGGCTGATCGAAATGTCTCCGGCCCAAAAGGTCGAGGGCGTCGACGAGACACGGCTCCATGCGATTCTCGCGCGAGCCTTGGAACTCGGCATCCGCGAGGACTTCGCGTTCCATGGCTGGAGGTATCTGGCGCTGTATCCGGCAGAGTGATGCGTGCCCATCACGGAATCTGACGCAGGGTTTCGCGAATCTCCCACTCGTAGACGGTGAGCCCGTCGCGGCGGAGGTTGGGGAGCAGGTCCCCGAAGGCGTTGGCTTCCAGCACGCGGTGCCCGGTGAAGTGCTCCTCGTACATGAGGTCGATGCCCACATGGAGGCAGTCATGGGCCTTGGCCACCGTGCGGCAGCTCTCCATGGCGTCCGCGAGCTCATTCGGAGGGACTGCCGCGTGGAAGTCCTCCAGGTCGCCCCGCCAGCCCCCCAGGTGCAGGTTGGTGATGGGCCGCATGCTCTGCCGCACCACCGTGAAGGCCGGCTCGCCCCGGATCGTCAGAATCCGGCAGTCGAAGTAGTCGCCGCCCAGGCGTGCCTTGGGAATCGAGTGCTCCACCTGTGAGCCCTCGCCCAGCAGGTACGTGAGGATTTCATCCACCCGCTCGGGCTCCTCGACGCGGCGGACCTTCAGCGAGTTGTACCAGCCCGTCTTCGCCACCTCGATGGTGGTGGTCAGCGTGTCCGTCGAGCGCCCCCGCCGGTAGATGGCGAGGCACGATGCGGAGGACCCACACGACACCTTCACGAACACTTCGCGGCAGTCTTCCTCCTCCATTCGCTGGCGGAGCGATTCCACGTCCGTGACGCCGTCCAGGGGCTCGGGGACGGGCACGCCCAGGGCCCCGTAGCGCCGGGAGGTGATGCGCTTGTCGAAGAGGTCCGCGATGGCGGCGGGCTTCTGGAGGATGCGCCAGCGTGGATGCGCCGCGAAGACGGCCTCCAGCTCCGCCAGGGCGCGCAGGAAGCCCAGGTGGTGCTGACGGGGGCTGAGAATCCGGCCGTGGTCGTCGGGCAGGCGGTCCACCTGCTCCGGCGTCACCACGGAGCACCCCTGGCCCACGGCGTCCGCGTAGCCCCGCTTGAGCAGGGCCTTCTCCACGTCCCAGTTCTCGCCCGTGGAGTCGATGCGGACCAACGCCTCCGAATCCGGCAGGTCCGCCAGGATGCCCGGAGACGCTAGCAGCTCACGCCAGGGGACGACGTGGGCAGGGGGGAGGCCCTGTCGGGACAGGGCCTCCTGGAACAGCGTGACGCGCCGGTTCTCTGCGTTGCCAATGAGGAGGAACGGCGGCGCGCGCTTCATGCCTGTCTACTCGCCCACCGCCACGTAACGGCCGCCTTCGCCGTCGTCGTAGGCCTCGCGCTGGTTCCCCGTCGCGACGTCGCGGCACAGCTTGGACAGCAGCTTGATGCCCTTGGACGTGAGCTGATTTCGCGTCACGTCCAGCTTCTTGAGGTGCTTGAACGCCGATGCGTTCGCGGCCAGTACCTCCGCGTCGGCGTCGCCCAGCGTTCCCTTCGACAAGTCGAGCGTTTCGAGCTGCTTCAGGACCTTCGACTTCGCCATCAGGGGCGCGAGCTTGTCGGAGAAGGCCGCGTTGCAGAGGCCCAGGTGCTTCAGCGTGGGCAGTCTCGTGGCCTCCAGGAGGGGCTGGAGGTCGCTCACGCGGACCCGGCCGCCTTGATACTCGCTGCCGAACCACAGCTCCAGGGACTCCAACTTCGGCCAGCTCGCGGCGGTGATGAATTGCATCGCGGCCCTTGGCAGGCCCGCGGACTCAATGGTGAAGCGCTGCAGTTCGGGCAACGCCAGCGTCCCCAGGCGGACCTCGGCGCCGCGCAGCCGCAGTTCGGTGAGTTGGGGCAGTGCCTTGAGCAGGGGCTCCAGGTTCCCCAGGCGGACCCAGGACAGCTCCGATTCGTCCGGGTACACGAAGTCGCCGATGAACAGCCCCTTCAGCGTCTCCGGTGCTTGCTTGGTGAGGACCTTGACGAGGCCGGCGTAATCCGCGTCGCCGTCGCGGTCCGGAATGCCGAGTGCCAGGTCCCGGATGAACCTTCCGGACGGATGACGGAGCAGCATCGTCAGGGTTTCGACGACATCGAAATCAGCGTCCGACTCGTCGGCCGGTGAAGTGACACGGGCGAAGTGGATGAACCCCAGGTGCCAACTGAGCACCAGGGCATAGTGGTTCACCATGGACGTCAGTCCGACTCCGAGGAATGACTCTTGATGCTTCTTCTGGAGGGCGGCCACCTTGCGCTTGATGGGGATGAGCTTGGCGCCCCGGGCCTGCCGCAGTGCGTGCTGCAAGGCAATGAGCTCGCCGCGCGGGTCATCCTGGGCCTGGAGCCAGTCTCCGTAGACGAGGTACGCGTCCACGTTGTCCGGAGCCGCGAGGATGGCGGCCTCCAACTCCGGGTTGGAGGCAGTCGTGAAGGTCATTCCCGTGGCTCCGTTGGGGGCCTACTCACCCACCGCGGCGTAGCGGTAGTCCTCTTCGTACTCGCGCTGGTTGCCCACGTTGGCGTGGGGAATCGCCTTGGACAGCACCGACTGCCCCTCGTCCGTCAGGATGTTCTCCGTGACGTCGAGCTGCTTGAGGTGGGCGAAGGCCGCGGCCTCGTTGGCCAATGCGCGCGCGCCTTCATCCGTCAGGGTGCCCATGGAGATGTCCAGCTTCTCCAACTGCGGGAGCACCTTCGCCGTGGGCAGTGCCTGGGCCAGCGCGTCCGTGAACTCGGAGTTGCGCAGGCCGAGCTGCTTGAGGTTCGGCAGGCCCTTGCCGTCCAGGATGGGCTGGATGTCTTCCACGCCGCCCTCGGCGCCGTAGTTGTCGCTGCCGAACCAGACCTCCAGGCGCTCCAGCTTGGGCCACTTCGCGCTGGCGATGGACTTGACCGCCGACAGGGGCAGGCCGCCCGTCTCCACGGTGAACTCACGCAGCTCGGGCAGGTCAACGGCGCCCAGCTCCAGCTCGCCGCCGCGCAGCCGCAGCTTGCGCAGGTCGGGCAGCAGCTTGAGCACGGGGGAGATGTCCGTCAGGTGCGTCCAGGAAATCTCGGTGTCGTCCGGGTACTCGAAGTCACCGATGAACAGCTCCTGAATCGTCTTCGAGCCACCGGCCTCGGCAATCGCCTGGATGGTTTCGCCGTACTCGTTCTCACCGTCGAAGCTCGCCATGCCGATGGTGAGGCCGCGGATGAAGCGCGCGGAGGGGTGCTTGAGCAGCGCGCCGACAGTCTCCGGGACGTTGAACTCCGAGTCGTACTCCTTCTGTCCCAGGCGCGCGGAGCGGATGAAGCCCAGGTGCCACTCCAGGGAAATCTCCTCGGACTTCACGCCGTCCGCCAGCTCGCCGAGCAGCAGCGTCTGGTACTTCTTGATGTGCGCGGTGGCCTTGCGCTTCAGGTCGCTGGCCTCCGTGCCGTTGGCCTGCGCGGCCGCGTGCTGGATGGCGATGAGCTCACCGCGCGGGTCGCCCTGGCCCTGGAGCCAGTCGCTGTAGACGAGGTACGCGTCCACGTTGTCCGGGTCCTTGAGGATGGCGGCCTCCAGCTCCGGGTTGGACGCGGGCTCGTCACCGTCGCCACCGCCCTCACCGTCGTCGTCATCGCCCTTGCCGGCCAGGACGTAGCCCTTCTTCTCCTTCTCGCGGACGAGCTTGTCGTGCTCCTTCTGGGCCTCGGCGGGAGAGCCGAAGGTCTGGGTCTTCTCCTGGCCGTCGGTGCCGATGCGGCCCCACCGCGCGGTGAAGCTGTTGCCGGAGAGGGTGATCTCCCAGAACTTGCTGGAGCTGCCTTCCTTGAACTCGTACCGCGGCATGTCCCGTCCTTCGTCCGTTGCGCCGCGTGGGGCGCGTTGTGGAACGGACGCTAGAGAAGGCCTTGCGCAAGCTCAAGCGTTACCCCTGTCCAGGCCTCCCATGTCTCACCGGCGTCGCGCTCCGGCTTTCGAGAATCCAGGAGTTCACGCCTGTCCCGGACGCCGCGGACGAACGGCACCGGGCCGCTGAGGTCCAGCAGGTGGAACGCAACGCGTGCGTCAACGGGAGGTGACGGCGTGTCGGCTTGACGGTCCGCGTCGAGCAGCACCACGTCTACCCGTGCGCGCTTCGTGCTCGCGGCCGCTGTATCCAGGACCTCCTCCAACGAGGTGGCGGTGAGCACTTCGGCTGTCCCGCGGGCGCGCCATTCACGCAGCAGCAGCTCGCAGAGGCCCCGTTCCGCGTCCAGTGTCGCCGAGCCGGTGGTGCCTGGCGCGTGCAGGAAGACGGCGCGGAAGTGGAGCTCCTCGCTGCCCAGCCACAGGGAGAGCCGCCTCACGAGACAGAGCAGCAGACCCAGCGCCACGACGACGCGCTGCCAGCGCACCCCCGCGTCCTTCACGCGCGCATCCACGAGCGCTGGCGGCAGGACGAAGGTGATGACGCGGCGGCGGCGGACGGAGATGCTCTCATCGCGCGTGTAGTAGAGGAGCTCGCCCTCCACGTAGCGCACGTCGAAGAGGTCCAGGTTCGGCTCGTCCTCCATGTAGACCAGTTCGGAGGTGACGAGGTTCTCCAGGCTGCCCACGTTGGAGACGGAGGAGAAGCCGCCCTGTGGGAACGCGGCCTCGTCCTCCAATGTCATCGGCACCGGGGCGGTGGTGACGGGACGGGCGCGCAGCTTGGGCGGCAGGCTCCGCGACAGGGCCTCCGCCGCCTCCACCGCCTGCTCCAGGGCCATTCGCTGCGCCTTGCCCTGGAGGTGTTCCAGGTTCTCCAGGGTGAAGGATTCCGCGTCGCCGAGCAGCGCCTGGGCGCGCCGGGCAGCGCTCGCCAGCGCTTCGTAGCCTTCCGCGAGCCGCTCCAGCGCGGGACTGGCTCCTGTGTCGCGCAGGGCCGCGTAGCCCGCTTGAAGCAGCTCCGCGGGCGGGCGCTCCAGGATGCGTCGGGCCAGTCCTGGGCTCATCGCGGTGCCCGCCGTGAAGCCCATCCGGCTCAACACACGGGACACAAGGAAGGCGATGCCTCGGGGGCGGAGCGCTTCGGGGAGGCGGGCGAGGGCGGCGGAGGCGGCCTCCAGGTGGGGCTCCGCCGCGAGCCGGGCCAGCACGTGGTCGTCATAGGCGCGCACCGCCGCGCGCAACCGGGGCAGCGTGTCCGG
>JBKGHI010000206.1:0-16474 GCA_046520405.1 Myxococcus sp. 1LA | reverse complement strand
CCGCGGTGCCGCCGGCCACGTCTCATCAGCGCGCGCGGGGTCGGGCGCCGAGGCGCTCAGGCCCAGGGTCAGGCTCACGAGGAGGGGGGCGATCATCGTCATGCAGGGGACAGCTTAGTGGAGACGCTCGTGACGCGAACGCGCGCCGGCTCCAAATGAAGGGCCGGCGCGCGTTGGGGACAGCTCAGCTCGCCTGGGAGTCGCCGCCGTCCGCCGCGCCTCGGCCGTCAGCCGCGCCAGCATCCGTTCCAGGATGCCGAACACGGCGTCGCGGTCATCGGGGGTCATCAGGTCCAGCACGCGCCGCAGGCTCGCGTCCAGGCCCCGGTCGATGCGGGCGAAGACGCTGTCTCCCTGCTGGGTGAGGCGCACGACGACGGCGCGCCGGTCCTCCACGTCACGGGTCCGCTCCACCAGGCCCATGCTCTCCAGCCGGTCCACCACCCCGGTGATGGTCTTCCGGGTGATGCCCACCCGCTGGGCCAGGACGCCCACCTGCACCGGACCGTCGTTCCCCAGCCACGACAACGCATGCATCTGCGTGGGCGTGAGCTGGAGGTCCTCGCAGATGCCCGCCAGCGGGTTCTTCAGCGAGCGGTAGCGGCTGAACTCAATCAGCAGTTCGTGGAGGCGCCGCGACTCGGGCGTGGAGGCGTCGACCCCGTCCTCCAGACCGTGGCTCTCCTCGGAGCCACCGTCCTCGGGAAGGTCATGGCCCTCCGCGCCCGCGTCGCCTCGCCGGTTCGCGAGCGCGGCCGGTCTGTCATCCGGCCGCCGCATCAGGCGGTCTCCACCCGGGCCGCGGCGGCCACGGAAGGCGAATCAGCGTCGTGCTGCGGACCCACCGCGTGGGGTGTGCCCGAGGCCGCGCCCGGACCCTTGCGCCGCTTGAGCTTCTCGAGGAACTGGTCCATCAGCGAGTACACCACCGGCACCACGCCCAGGGTGAGGAACGTGGACGTCACCAGGCCGCCGATGATGGTGATGGCCATGGGCGCGCGCGTCTCCGCGCCGTCACCCTTGGCGACCGCCACCGGAATCATGCCGGCAATCATCGCGATGGTCGTCATGAGGATGGGACGCAGACGCACGGGGGCGGCCTGGAGCAGGGCCTCCGTCGCCGTCTTGCCTTCCTCACGCAACTGCAGCGTGAAGTCCACCAGGAGGATGCCGTTCTTCACCACCAGACCCATGAGCATGATGATGCCGATGAGGGCGAACATCGACATGGCCTGACCGGTGACGAGCAGACCGCCAATGGCGCCGATGAGGGCGAAGGGCAGCGACATCATGATGGTGAAGGGGTGGGCGAAGCTTTCGAACTGCGCCGCCAGAATCATGTAGATGAGGATGATGCCCAACAGCAGGGCGGAGCCGAAGGCGGCCACGGACTTGCCCATCTCCTTCGCGTTGCCCTCGAAGTCGTAGATGACGTTCTTGGGCAGCTCCTTGGCCGCGTACTCGTTGAGGAAGTTCATGCCGTCGCTCAACGCGTAGCCCGAGGCCAGGTTCGCCAGCAGGGTGATCTGCCGCTTCTGCGACTCGCGGTCGATCTGCACCGGGCCGTCGGCCGGGGTGATGGACGCGAAGTTGCGCAGCTCCACCAACTGGCCCGTGGTGCTGCGCACCGTCAGCTTGCCCAGCGCGTCGGCGGAGGCCAGCGTCTGCGGCGGCAGCGCCACCTTGATTTCGTACGTCTCACCGCCCTCGCGGTAGTCGCCGAACTTGTCTTTGCCCAGGAAGGCGCGCAGCGTGGCGCCCAGGGAGGCCGCGGGCACGCCCAGGGAGGCCGCGCGCTCGCGGTCCACCTTGACGTCGTACTGTGGCTTGCCCGAGCGAAACGTCATGTCCACGTCCACCAGGCCCGGGTTCTGGCGCATCGCCGCAATCACCTTGTCAGCGGACTTCACCACCTCGTCCCAGTTGTCACCGCGCAGGTTGAACTGGATCTGCTGCGTACGGGCGCCGCTGCCGCCACCCACGGGCGAGATGTCCTGCACCGTGACGGTGACGCCGCTGCGGGGCGTGATGGCGCCACGCAGGTATGTCTTCAGCTCGCCCTGGTTGAAGCCGCGGTCCTTCAGCGGCACCAGGTTGATGAGCAGCTCGCCCTTGTGCACTTCCTCCTGCACGCCGCCACCGGCGGTGGCGAAGGTGGAATCAATGCCGGGCAGGGCGCGGACCTGCGCGTCCAGCGCGTCCAGCTCCGCCTGCGTCTCCTGCAGCGTGGAGCCGATGGGCAACTCCACCGCCAGCTTGATGTTGCCGTTGTCCTGCTCGGGGATGAACGTGAACTTGAGGAAGCTGGCCATGAAGAAGGTGAGGAAGAGCACGCCCACGGCGACCACCAGGGTGATGGCCCGGTGCCGCAGGATGCTGGCCAGGATGTTGCGGTAGCCCGTCTCCGTGGCGACCAGGACCTTCTCCACCGCGGCGGAGATGCCCGTGGGGGTGCCATGGTGGCGCAGCATACGCGACGACAGCATGGGCGTGAGCGTCATGGACACGGCGTAGGAGATGAGCACCGCCACGGCCACGGTGACGCCGAACTGGTAGAAGAACATGCCCATCGTGCCGTCCATGAAGGCCACGGGGATGAACACGGCGACGATGGCGAGCGTCACGGCGAACACCGCGAGCGCGATCTGCCCGGTGCCCACGAGCGCCGCCTCCATGGGCGTCTTTCCCTCTTCCAGGTGCCGGACGATGTTCTCGATGACCACGATGGCGTCGTCGATGAGCAGACCGATGGACAGCGTCAGCGCCAGCATCGTGACGATGTTGAACGTAAAGCCCAGGGCCGCCATGACAGCGAAGGTGCCGACGACGGACACCGGCAGCGCGATGGCGGCCACCAGCGTGGAGTTCAGGTTGCGCAGGAACACCAGCACGATGATCACGGCCAGGAAACCGCCGAGCACCAGGTCGAACTGCACCGCGGCGATGGACGAACGGATGAACCGCGAGTTGTCCGTCACCATCTCCGTGCGGACACCTTCGGGCAGCAGGGAGTTGACCTCGCCCAGGGACTCCTTGATGGCCTCGGCCACCTGCACCGTGTTGGAGCCGGACTGCTTGCGCACCACCAGCGCCACGGCGCTGCGGTCACCGCTCTTGGCGCTGGAGCGCGCCTCCTCCGGACCGTCCACCACGTCCGCCACGTCGCGCACGCGCACCGGCGCACCGTTGGGGCTGGCGATGATGATGTTGCGGATCTCGTCCACGCTCTTGGCCTCGGACGTGAGGCGCACCACGCGCTCACGGCCGCCGTCCATGGTGCGGCCACCCGGGACGTCCCGGTTCTGCGCCTGCACGGCCTGGCTCAAGTCGCTGACGGCCAGCCCGAAGCCCCGCAGCCGCTCCGGGTCCACGACGAGCTGGATTTCGCGCTCGCGGCCACCGACCACGTCGATGCTGCCCACGCCCGGGTTGCGCTGAAGCGCCGGCTTCACGACGTCCTCTGCCACGCGCGTCATCTCCTCGATGGGGAGCGCGCCGGCCAGCGACAGCGTCATGATGGGCGCCGCGCCGATGTCGAACTTCTCCACCACCGGCGTCTCAATCTCCGTCGGCAGCTTGCTCAGCGTGGCCTGGACGCGGTCGCGCACGTCCTGGGACGCCACGTCCACCTTGGTGTCCAGGGTGAACCGGACGATGATCTGCGACACGCTCTCCAGGTTGACCGAGCGCAACTGCTCCACGCCGTTGAGGGTGTTGAGCGCCTCCTCCAGCGGGTCACTGACGTTCTTCTCCATCGACTCCGGGTCCGCGCCGGGCAGCACCGTGGTGACGGTGACGACGGGGAACTCGACGTCGGGGAACTGATCCACGCCGATGCGTGGGTAGGCGTTGATGCCAAAAACGACCACCGCGAGCATCAGCATCGCGGTGAAGACAGGGCGGGTAATGAATGTCTTGAGCATTCAGGGGCTCCGAACTTGAAAGGGGAGGGCAGGCGTCACTGCACCACGCGGACGGCCGTGCCCTCCTTCACGTCCAGAGAGGAGTCGGCGAGCACGCGCTCGTCGGCGCCCAGTCCCTGGAGGATGCGGACGTAACCAGGCAGCACTCGCTCGACGCGCACATCCCGCTTGCGCACCGTGCCGTCCTGCACCACCCAAACGAAGCCCTCCTGACCCCGGGAGCTGACGGCCTGGGTGGGGAGGAAGAGCCCCTTGTCGTCGGCCTCGGCCGCGGTGGAGAAGTCCAGCTCCACCAGGGCGCCCGGGCGCAGCGCCGCGGAGGGCTCACCCACCACGTCCGCCAGCACCTCCACCGTGCGGTTGGTGGCGTCCACCACCGCGCCCACGACGGCGACCTGCACGTCGAAGCGCGTGCCGCTGGGGCTCAGCGTGCCCTGCGTCTTGGTGCCCACATGGACCTTGTCCACCACGGACTCGGGGACCTGGGCGCGGACCTCCAGTCCCGTCGTGTCCACGATGGTGAAGATCGGCGTGGAGGGCGTCATCGCCACCGAGTCACCGACGTTCTTCGTCCGCGCCGTGATGACGCCTTCGAACGGCGCGGTGATGGAGTGGTCGCGCAGCATCTCCTCCGCCAGGCGCAGCCCGGCGGCGGCCTGGGCGGCCTGGGCGGCGGCCTGCTTCTGGCCAATCACCGCCTGATCCAACCCCGCGGCGGCCACGCCACCGGACTCCGCCACCTTTCGGGTGCGCTCCAGGCTGCTCGTGGCCAGCTCCAGGGCCGCGTCCGCCGCCTGCTTCACCGCGCGCGCCTGCTCCACGCTGATGACGACGTTGGAGGCGTCCAGCACCGCCAGCACCTGGCCCTTCTTCACCTTGTCACCCACCTGCACGTTCATCTTCGCGATGGTGCCGGTGGCCTGGGGCCCAGGACCGCCTCGTTCTTCGAGCGGATCTGCCCCGTTACGCGGGTGACGTCGGCGCTCAGCTCCGTGGACGGAGCGATGGCGCGCACGCCCAGGGCCGCCGGGCCCGTCTGCTCGGGAAGCGCCGGCTTGTTGCTGGCCTTGCCACAGCCCGTCGTCACCACCGCTGCCATTGCCGCGGCCATCCACATGCGTCGAATCACGGTCGTCCTGCTCCTGCCGGTCACGGGGCACCTGTCCCCTGGGAGACACTTCCGCGCCGGCTTCTACATGGAAATTCTGCGCCCCGGAAACTACAGCCTCTGAACTGTCTGTCAAGGGGATACTCCGGGATGCGGACTATCTCCTCTCCGGCACGTCTAATGGCCGTCTGCGGAGCGGGCAGGGGAAAATGACACGGTGCGGGACGTGCGTCTCCTGGCCCCGGGGAGGGGAACTGTGTGCCCAGGTGGCGGTGCTTGTGGCACCTAGATGCCCCTGTTATTGATTTGAGAATCAATCCTTTCGCGAGGACACCCCATGCCCCACCCATTCACAGAGGAACACGAGGCCTTCCGCAACACGGTGCGCAGCTTCGTGGAGAAGGAGATGACGCCGCACGGCCTCGAGTGGGACCGAGCGGGCATCTTCCCCAAGGAGCTGTTCAAGAAGGCAGGCGACCTGGGCTTCCTGGGCATCAGCCACGACCCGAAGTACGGCGGCAGCGGGCTGGACTACTGGTACGTGACGGTGTTCGCGGAGGAGCTGAGCCGCAGCCTCAACGCGGGTGTGAACATGGCGCTGCTGGTGCAGAGCCAGATGGCCACGCCCATCATCAACGAGATTGGAACGGACGAGCAGAAGCGCGAGTTCCTGGAGCCGGCGCTCAAGGGCGAGAAGATCGCCGCGCTGGGCGTGAGCGAGCCGGGCTGCGGTTCGGACGTGGCCAGCATCAAGACGACGGCGCGCCGGGACGGGGATGACTACGTCATCAACGGCTCGAAGATGTGGATCACCAACGGCACGCGCGCGGACTTCATCACGCTGGCGGTGCGCACGGGCGAGGCCGGCTACGGCGGCATCTCCCTGGTGACCTTCCCCACGGACGTGAAGGGCTTCGGCGTCTCCAAGAAGCTGGACAAGGTGGGCAACCTGTCCTCGGACACCGCCGTCCTCTACTTCGAGGACTGCCGGATTCCGGCCCGCTACGTGCTGGGCGAGGAGAACGAGGGCTTCTACCACATCATGACCAACTTCCAGGGTGAGCGCCTGGTGGGCGCCATCACCACGGTGGCGGGCATGGAGCGGATGGTGGAGGACTCCATCCGCTACGGCAACGAGCGCGAGGCCTTTGGCCGGCCGCTGATGAAGTTCCAGGTGTGGCGCCACAAGTTCGTGGAGCACCTGACGGCCATCGAGGCGGCCAAGCGCCTCACGTACCACGCGGTGGACCTCTTCGACCGGAAGGAGAACCCGGTGAAGGAGGTCTCCATGGCGAAGCTGTTCGCCGGTGATTTGGCCCAGCGCGTGGCCTACGACTGCCAGCAGTTCTACGGCGGCATGGGCTACGTGGAGGAGACGTCCATCGCCCGCATGTGGCGCGACGTGCGCCTCATCACCATCGGCGGCGGCACCTCCGAGGTGATGAAGGAGATCATCTCGAAGATCTACGGCTTCTAGAGGCCGCGCGGCTTCAGGTGCCGTGGCCCAGGTTCATCCCTTCCAGGGGCTTGGGCCCGCTCGCCAGCTCGGCGTGCATGACGGCGTCGTCACGCACGCCCTCCCACTTGGACACCACCAGCGTCGCCACGGTGTTGCCGATGACGTTGGTGATGGCCCGGGCCTCGGACATGAAGCGGTCCACGCCCAGCAGCAGGGCCACTCCCTCCACGGGCACCTTGCCGTTGAGCGCCGCCAGCGTGGCCATCAGCGTGATGAAGCCGGAGCCTGTCACGCCCGCCGCGCCCTTCGACGTGAGCAGCAGCACGCCCAGGAGGGTGAGCTCCTCGCCCAGCGTGAGGTCCACGTTCACCGCCTGGGCGATGAAGATGGCCGCCATCGTCAGGTAGATGCACGTGCCGTCCAGGTTGAAGGAGTACCCGGTGGGCAGCACCAGCCCCACGGCGCCCCGGTCGCAGCCCAGCGTCTCCAGCCGCTTGAGCAGGCGGGGCAGGGCGGACTCGGAGGACGAGGTCCCCAGCACCAGGAGCAGCTCGCTGCGCATGTAGCGCAACAGCTTCCACAGCGAGAAGCCGGACAGCCGCGCCACCAGGCCCAGCACCAGGAAGACGAAGAGGGCGCAGGTGACGTAGACGGCGATGAGCAGCCGCCCCAGCGAGCTGAGCGATTCGACGCCGAACTTGCCCACGGTGAAGGCCATGGCGCCGAAGGCCCCCAGCGGCGCCAGCTTCATGATCATCCCGACGATGCCGAAGAAGACCTGTGACAGATCGTCCGACAAGTCCAACACGCGCTGCCCCATGGGCCCCAGGCGCGTGAGCGCCACGCCTGTCAGCACCGCGACGAGCAGCACCTGGAGCAGCTTCCCCTCGGTGAAGGCCGACAGGAAGTCATGCGGGATGATGTCCATCAGGAAGGGGATGGTGCCCTGCTGGGACGCGGACGCGCGGTACTGGGTGATGCCGGAGGTGTCGATCTGCGCGGGGTCGATGTTCATCCCCGCGCCGGGCTTCAGGGTGTTCACCACCACCAGCCCCACGACGAGCGCCAGCGTCGTCAGGACCTCGAAGTAGATGAGCGCCTTGAGGCCGATGCGGCCCACGTGCTTGAGGTCGCCCATCTTCGCGATGCCCGCGACGATGGTGAGGAAGATGACCGGCGCGATGATCATCTTCACCAGCTTGATGAAGCCGTCGCCCAGGGGCTTCATGGCCTCGCCCAGGTCTGGCCGCAGCCAGCCCAGGATGACGCCCACCGCGATGGCCAGCAGCACCTGGACGTAGAGATTCTTCAACCACCGCATCCGCACCCCTCTCTCAAGAGGCGCGGACTATAGCGTGCCCGTCGCGGCGCTCCTCGCGCGTGCCCGGGCTGGCGGGCGGTGGGGGCCTTGCGTGGCGGGCCGCGTCACTTCTTGCGGAACAGCGCCTCCGCGGCGCTCAGCAGGGCGTCCCGGCTCTCCTTCTCATGGAGGCCGCCTTCGCCCACCTGGAACAGCTCACAGAAGTTGGCGCCGTCCTTGTCCTTGGGGACCTCGGCGAAGGGCTCCTTGCACTCCTTCGCCACGCCCAGGTCGAAGTGACGGCAGTTGCGGCACGAACGGATGTCCTCGCCGCAGTGGGGGCAGGCGTCACGCCGGCCCACCTGGTTCGCGATGATGTCGAGCCGGTGTCCACAATGCGCGCAGCCGGGCATGGCCTCCTCCATGAGACGAGGCCGCCATTGTGCCAGCGGCCCACCGCCCCCGGCGAGCGCTCAGCGCTGCGGACTGGGCATCAGCCCCTGGACGGGCTCCGGGGAGGCGGGCTCCCGGGCGGAGGCTTCCTGTACGCTGCTGCCCGTGGCGTCGAGCAGCTGGTCGTTCAGCCGCTTGAGGAGGAACAGGAGG
Source organism: Myxococcus sp. 1LA (assembly GCA_046520405.1). Classification (GTDB taxonomy): domain Bacteria; phylum Myxococcota; class Myxococcia; order Myxococcales; family Myxococcaceae; genus Myxococcus. Next base: position 8,078 of record JBKGHI010000206.1, on the reverse strand, counting down.
TAGGCGGACACCGCCGCCATGGCCGCGGCCAGCACGCCCAGCATCATGCCGCGCTGCCACACGTGCGCCGTCTCCAGGACGACGCGCCGCTCCGCGAAGGTCTTGAGCTGCGCGTCCGCCGCCGTGCCGTCCAGCCGCTCCGCGTAGTCCTCCGCCTGGGCGGTGCCACGCTCCATCAGCCACTGGCCCTGCACCTGGAGGGCGTCCGCGCGGGTATAGCAGTAGGCGGCGCCCCCCGCCGACAGCAGGGCGATGCACAGCGCCGTCATCACGCTCCGGGTCGTGCCCATCCAACGTCCTCCGGACTGGCCGTTGCACGGGCAGTGACACCCGCGACTGCTCCGGCTTCCCGAAGACAGTAGCGGATGCTAGGGAGCCCCCCTGACATGGGCAAGCCCTACCGTCCTAAAGACCACTATTTCCAGAAGGCCAAGCAAGAGGGCCTGCGGGCACGTTCGGCCTTCAAGGTCGATGAACTCATCAAGCGCTTCCCCATGGTGAAGAAGGGGCACGTGGTGCTCGACCTGGGCGCGGCGCCGGGAGGTTTCCTCCAGATTCTCGCCGACGCCGTGGGGCCCAAGGGCCGCGTCATCGGCGTGGACCTTGTCGCCATCCGGCCTTTCAGCCAGCCCTTCGTGCAGACGGCGGTGCTGGACGTGCTCGCGGACGACTTTGACGCGAAGCTGACGGAGCTCCATGACGGGCCCTTCGACGCCGTCATCTCCGACATGGCGCCCAAGACGAGCGGCATCAAGGCCACCGACGAGGCCCGCAGCCTGCGGCTGGCGGGCAAGGCGCTGGAGGTGGCCGCGACGCGAGGCCGACCCGGCTCGTCCTTCGTGGCCAAGGTCTTCATGGGCCGGGACTTCGAGGACTTCCGCAACCAGCTCCGCGCCCTCTTCGAGGAGGTCAAAGTGGTTCGGCCGGAGGCGACCCGCGGCGCCAGCATGGAGGTCTACCTGGTGGGTCTTCGCCGCCGCGCGCCAGAGGCCCCCGAGGCGACCTGACGTTCATTGTGGAACGTTTGGCGGGTCGGCTGTGTCTAGAGTGCCGACATGCACCGGACCCACTGGACGCGCGCACCCCTCCTTCGCCTCTGGCTGTTGCCCCTGCTGCTGCTGGCTTCGCCGGTGCTGGCACAGGGGAAGGCGCCGCCATCGTGGAAGGAGATCGAGGCGATGGTCGACGACCAGAAGATGGAGGCCGCCGCCCAGGCCGCCGAAGCCCGCCTGACGCGGGCCAAGGCCCAGGGGGACGAGGCCGAGTGGACGCGGGCCCTGCTGCGCACGGTGCAACTTCGCACCTCCCTGCACGGCTATGAGACGGCGGTGCGCTTCCTTCGCGAGCAGCCCTGGCCCAAGGGTGCGCTGCACCGCGCGACGCTGAACCTCTTCTACGCGAACGCGCTCGTCACCTACGCGCAGGCCTATGACTGGGAGGTGCGCCAGCGCGAGGCCGTGGCGTCCAGCGGGCCGGTGGACCTCAAGGCGTGGACCTACGAGGAGATTCTCTCCGAGGCGCAGCGGGCCTACGAGGACGTGTGGAAGCAGCGCCAGGCGCTGGGCGGCGAACCCGTCAAGGCGCTGGCGGAGTACGTGAAGCCCAACACCTATCCCGCGGGGCTGCGCTCCACGCTGCGGGACGCCGTGTCCTTCCTGCGCGTGGCCCTGCTGGTGGACAGCTCGCACTGGCGGCCTGAGCAGGCCAACGAGGTGTTCCGCCTGGACCTGGGGGCGCTCCTCGAGGGCACGCCCAAGGCGACGCTGACGGACCCCGGCGTCCACCCGCTGGTGAAGGTGGCGGCGGTGCTCGGAGACCTGGAGGCGTGGCACCAGTCCGCGGGCCGGCGCGAGTCGGCGCTGGAGGCCCGGCTGCAGCGCTACGCGGCGCTGCACCAGCACTTCACGGACAAGGCGGACCGCACGCGCATCCGTCAGCACCTGGCCGCGTTCCTGCCTGCGTTCCACGATGTGCCCTGGTCCACCATGGGGCAGGCGCAGCTCGCGGAGATGGAGCAGGCGGCGGACCACGCGGTGAAGGCCCATGCACTGGCGAAGGCGTGCGCGGCCACGCATCCCAAGTCCCTGGGGGCGCAGCGCTGCCAGGCGCTGGTGAGCGCCATCGAGGCGCCCGAGTTCAGCATGGGCACCCTGGCGTCGGACGGGCCGCGCCGCCGCTCCATCCAGGTCACCTACCGCAACGTGTCCACGCTGCACTTCCGCGCGTACGCCTTCGACCTGGAGAAGCGGCTGACCCAGGTGGACGACTACGACGTCATGCCGAATGACGCGAAGCTGAACGCCCTGGTGAAGAACCAGCGCGCCGTGGCCACCTGGAGCGTGCCGCTACCGAAGACGGAGGACTTCCGGGAGCACCGCACCTTGTCACGCCGCCGCTGACGGCGCGCGGGACGTACGTCATCACGGCCTCTGCCCATGAGGACTACCGCTCGAAAGGCAACCGCATCGTCGCGGTGTATCTGACGGTGACGCCCTGGGTGCTCATCACGCGCAGCATGGATGGGAACTTCCTGGAGGTCCAGGTGGTGGACGGGGACACGGGCCAGCCCGTGCCGAAGGTCCCCCTGCGGCTCATCCGCATGGACTACCAGCGCGGCCTCGGCGAGGCGAAGCGCGCCACCTCGGACGCGGACGGCATGGCGTCCTTCGACTCGGTTTCGCGCGAGGGCTACCGCAACTTCATCCTGGTTGCTGGCCGAGGCCGCGATGCGCTGCTGCATCCGGGGCACATCCCGTTCTACACACGGCAACCGCCCGGGGAGAGACATGCCACGCTCGTCTTCACCGACCGCGCCGTGTACCGGCCCCTGCAAAAGGTGATGTGGAAGGCGGTGGCCTACAGCGGACAGGGCGAGCAGGCGCGCTATCAGACGCTGGCGGACCATCCGCTCCAGGTGACGCTGGTGGACCCGAACCACCAGTCGGTGGAGTCCCGCGAGGTCCGCACCAATGACTTCGGCTCGGCCGCGGGAGAGTTCACCATTCCCACCGGCCGGATGCTGGGCGCGTGGACCGTGCGCGTGAGCCTGGGCGGCGCCGCACGGATTCGCGTGGAGGAGTACAAGCGCCCCACCTTCGAGGTGACGCTGAAGGACGCGAAGGCGCCGCTGCGCCTGAACCGGCCCGCGACGTTCCAGGGCGAGGCCCGCTACTACTTCGGCCTGCCGGTGACGTCCGGCACCGTGCGGTGGCGCGCGTTCCGCGAGCCGGTGATGCCCTGGTGGTGGTGGGGCGGGCGGTCCGGCTCCAGCGAGCGCCAGGTGGTGGCGACGGGCACGTCGTCGCTGGGCGCGGATGGTGGCTTCACCATCGGCTTCACGCCCGAGGCGGATGAGCGGTCCTCGACGACGCCGGGGCTGACGTGGAGCTACCGCATCGAGGCGGACGCGACGGACGAGGGCGGAGAGACGCGCTCGGCCAACCGCGCCTTCCGGCTGGGCTTCGTCGCGGTGGAGACGCGCGTGGACCTGGACACGGGCTTCGTGCGCGAGGGGACCCCGGCCGAGGTCCGGCTGACGCGGGCCACCTTGGATGGCGCGCCGCAGCCAGGGCCGGGCTCGTGGCGGCTGGTGGCGCTGAAGCAGCCCGCGCAGCCGCTGCTGCCCGCGGAAGAGCCCTACGGCCTGCCGAACTACAAGGACCCCGAGGCCGTCTTCACGCCCACGCCCGGAGACAACCTGCGCCCCCGGTGGTTCGGCGCGTGGTCGCCGGATTCCGCCATCCGCGGCTGGGCGGATGGCGAGGTGCGGGCGAAGGGCGCGGTGGAGCACGACGCGGAAGGTGTGGCCGTGCTCAAGCTGTCGTCGCTCAAGCCGGGGGCCTACCGGCTGCACTACGAGACGAAGGACGCGTTCGGCCAGACGTACACGGTGGGGCGTGAGCTGCTGGTGGCCGGCCGGTCGACGCCCCTCGCCGTTCCCGCGGCGCTGTCGGCCGAGCGGGAGACGGTGCGGGTGGGCGAGGTGGCGCGGCTGCTGGCCGTCTCGGGCTTCGAGGGACAGCCGCTGCTGCTCGACGTCTACCAGGGAGAGCGTCGCGTCTCGCGGCGTGAGCTCACCGCCGGGAAGTCCTCCACGGTGGTGGAGGTGCCCGTGACGGCGGAGCTGCGCGGCGGCTTCACCGTGGTGCTGTCGACGGTGCGGGACTACCAGTACATGCGCCTGTCGAAGTCGCTCTTCGTGCCCTGGGACGACAAGGAGCTGAAGCTGGAGTTCGCCACCTTCCGCGACACGCTGCGTCCGGGCGCGAAGGAGACCTGGCGGGTGACGTTGCGAGGGCCGAAGGGGGCGAAGGTGGAGGCGGGCGCGGCCGAGCTGCTGGCGTACATGTATGACCAGTCCCTGGACCTGTTCGCGAAGCAGACACCGCCCAGCGTGGCGTCGCTGTATCCCCAGCGGCACCCGTACCTGAACGTGCATCCGTCGGCGGTGCTGGGGGACACCCGGTGGCTGGTGAACGAGCGGTACGGCGAGGTGGCGAGCTGGACGCGGCCCGAGCCGGACACCCTGCGCTTCGAGGAGAGCTGGGGCCTGGGCGGCCCGGGGCGGAAGCGTGGGCAGATGCTGCGCGGTGGCGGTTTTTGGTGGCGCGCGGGAGTCCGCGAATCGAGCGGCCGCGCCCATGGCCGCGGCGCCAGCTCCGGCCGCGCCGCCGCCTCCGCCGCCGCCGAGGGGGTGGCCCAATCCGAAGCGAAGATGGAGGCGGACAAGGAGGGCGGCCCTGGCCGCGGGGGCGCGAGCCCGGAAGCGTCGGAGGGGCTGCGCTCCAACTTCGCGGAGACGGCGTTCTGGCTGCCCCAGGTGCTCACCTCGGCGGATGGCTCGGCGACGCTGGAGTTCACCGTGCCGGATTCGGTGACGGCGTGGAGCGTCTGGGTCCACGCCCTCACCCGTGACTTGAAGGGCGGCTCGTTGCAGCGCACCTCCCGCAGCGTGAAGGAGCTGATGGTGCGCCCCTACGTGCCGCGCTTCCTGCGTGAGGGGGACCGCGCGGTGCTGGAGGTGATGGTGAACAACGCGGGCTCGCAGCCGATGCAGGGCACGCTCACGTTGGACATCGAGGACCCGGACTCGCAGAAGAGCATGTTGTCGGACTTCGGCGTGAAGCAGGCCTCACAGGCCTTCAACGTGGCGGCGGGGAAGGGGACGCGCCTGCGCTTCCCGCTCACCACTCCGACCCGGGTGGGGACGGTGGCCTTCCGCGTGGAGGCGCGGGCGGGGGACTACAGCGATGGCGAGCTGCGCCCGCTGCCGCTGTTGCCGGGCCGGATGCACCTGGCGCAGTCGCGCTTCGTGACGCTGAAGGGCAAGGACTCCAAGACGATGCAGTTCGAGGACCTGCGCGCGGGCGGGGATGCGACGCGGGTGAACGAGCAGCTGGTCGTCACCGTGGACACGCAGCTTTTCTATTCAGCGCTCCAGGCGCTGCCGTACCTGGTGAACTACCCCTACGAGTGCACGGAGCAGACGCTCAACCGGTTCGTGTCCACGGGCATCCTGTCCAGCCTGTACGGGCAGTACCCGTCGGTGGCGCGGATGGCGAAGCAATTGAGCGAGCGGCCCACCCAGTTGGAGACGTGGGACTCGGTGGACCCCAACCGGAAGATGGCGCTGGAGGAGACGCCCTGGCTGGAGATGGCGAAGGGCGGCGCGGGGCCCGAGGCCGGCCTGGTGAAGGTGTTGGAGCCGAAGGTGGCCGCCGCCGAGCGCACGTCCGCGCTGGCGAAGCTGCGCAAGGCGCAGACGTCCAGCGGCGGCTTCCCCTGGTGGCCGGGTGGCCCGCCGTCGCCGTACATGACGCTCTACATCGTGCATGGCCTCTCCCGCGCGATGGAGTTCGGCGTGGAGGTCCCGCCGGAAATCACGCGCGGGGCCTGGGGCTACCTGGCACGGCACTTCCGCGAGGAGTACGCGGCGAAGCTGATGAAGGAGGAGCGCGGCTGGGAGTTCATCACCTTCCTCAACTACACGGCCTCCGCGTATCCGAACGCGAGCTACACCGGGGACGCCCTCACCGCGGCGGAGCGGGAGCGGATGCTCGCCTTCAGCTACAAGCACTGGAAGCAGCACTCGCCGTACCTCAAGGGCTACCTGGCGCTGACGCTGAAGCGCGTGGGGCGCGGCGCGGACGCCAACCGCGTCTGGGAGAGCGTCATGGACTCGGCGAAGACGAGCGCCGAGCTGGGCACCTACTGGGCCCAGGAGGACCGCAGCTGGCTCTGGTACAACGACACCACGGAGACGCACGCCTTCGCGCTGCGCACGCTGACGGAGCTGAACCCGAAGGACGCCCGCCGCGAGGGCCTGGTCCAGTGGCTGCTGCTGGACAAGAAGCTCAACCACTGGAAGTCCACGCGCGCCACGGCGGAGTCGCTGTACGCGCTGGTGAAGTACCTCCAGGCGGAAGGCGCGCTGGGCGTGCGCGAGGACGCCCAGGTGACGGTGGGCCCGCGCGTGGTGCGCATGGCCTTCGCCCCGGATGAGTACACGGGCAAGAAGAACCAGGTCGTCGTGCCCGGGCCGGAGCTGAACCCGGCGACGATGAGCTCGGTGGTGGTGGAGAAGACGACGCCGGGCTTCGCCTTCGCGTCCGCGACGTGGCACTTCTCCACGGAGAAGCTGCCGGAGAGCGAGCGCGGGGACTTCTTCCTGGTGACGCGGCGCTACTTCCTGCGCGAGCGGCAGGGGCGTGAAGCCATGCTCGTTCCGTTGGCGGAGGGCGCCGTGGTGCTGCCCGGTGACGAGGTGGAGGTGCAGCTCTCCCTGCGCGCGAAGCACGCGGCGGAGTACGTGCACCTGAGAGATCCACGCGCCGCGGGCCTGGAGCCGGAGAACGTGCAGTCCCGCCACCGGTGGGACTTGGGCATCGCCTGGTACGAGGAGACGCGGGACTCCGGCACCAACTTCTTCTTCGAGCAGCTGCCCGCCGGTGAGTACACCTTCAAGTACCGGCTCCGCGCCAACATGGCGGGCCAGTTCAAGGTGGGGCCCGCCACCGTGCAGTCCATGTACGCGCCGGAGTTCACCGCCTACTCGGCCGGGAACGTGCTCACGGTGGGCGCGGCGAAGTAGCGCGCGCCGCCGCGGGGAAGGGGCCCGTCAGCCCGGGCTCATTCCCCGCAGGTGGCCTTGTCGTCCGTGGGATGCAGGGTGGCGATGCCGTAGGTGCCGTTGCGCGTGCCACACCACACGCGCCAGTTCGTCCCGCCCAGGTCCGGCGCCGAGTACACGCCGCCTTCCTTCTTGGCGCCGCCGCGCGCGCAGCACTTCGCGAAGGCCCGCGTGCCAATGGACACCAGGCCCACCGCGTCCGGCGCGCGAGAGAAGCCGCCGATGTGCTTCTGTCCGCACGACCACGGGGCCACCCCCTTGAAGCGGATGGTGTAGGCGTCACCCTTCAGCGCCGCGCCGCCGCGCGCCGGGCCCTGGTAGCAGATGCGTCCCTCCGCCTCGAGCTGGGCGTAGCGCGGCAGGAAGTGGAGCCCCCCAATGGGGCCTCGCTGCCAGTCGTCGCCGCAGAAGACGTGGGTGAAGGCGTTGCGAGGCCCCGTGCTGACCCAGAGGCCCGTGAGCCAGTCGATGTTGGCCTGCCGCGCGCCCGGGCGGCCCGCCACCGACAAGGCCCGCTGGATGCGCGCGTCGTCGTAGTGCCGGGAGAGGAAGCGCCGCACGTCGCCCTCGCTCACGCTGGCGTCGGGCCGCGCGGGGCACAGCTCCAACACCTCGCGGTCCATGGCCGACAACGGCGGCGGCTTCGCGAAGAGGGGAGCGCTGTCACACGTCGTCGCGCAGCCGGTGGCGGGCTTCCAGCCCACCGGGCTCGCCTGTTCCTCGTCCGAGTCCTGTGAGGCTTCGTTCGCCACCGCCCGCGCTGCCGCGCTGCCCGCTGGCGCTCGCAGCGCCATCTGCTGCCCGCCTGTTCCTCCGCTTGGGCCTGCGCCTTCCGCGACGCCCTGTTGCCCGGTGCTGCCGCTCCCGGAAGGCTGCTGGCTCGTGATGGTTCCAGCCGCCGCGCGGCCCCCTGCGAGCCCTCTCGCCCGGGCCTGCTGCGCCGCGTGGG
>JBKGHI010000205.1:0-16500 GCA_046520405.1 Myxococcus sp. 1LA | reverse complement strand
TCTTCGCCCGGCAGCGTGGTGCGGCGCAGGAAGGCCTCGGCCTGGCCCCGGGCGCACCCGCCGCACGTAGCGCTTCACCTGCTCGTAGCCGCCTGGGTAGCCACGGGCCTTCACCATGTGGAAGAGGCGCGTGGCCCGCAGGCGTGGGTGCGCCTTGAGGGTGGCGTCGATGAAGGCCGTGTAGGGGCCCAGCACCGTGGGCTTCGCCGTGCGGCTGTCGCAGGAGGCTACCGGCGCGTCCTCCAGGGCCGCCTCCACCGTGTCGTGGTGCAGCCCCAACTGCGCGGCGATGGTGCCCACAGGCCACCCCTCCGCGTGGTGCAGCTGGCGAATCCGGGCGCGGACCTCGAGGCCAATCATCCTCGCACCTCCTCACGCGGCGCAGCGCCGCCAGCGCGGCCCCAGTCGGGTGCGCGCCAGGGTGGTGTGACGGAGGAAGGGACTGGCGCGTCCGCAGGACGTGCAGGCAGGAAGGGACGGTGGTGCATACCCAGGGGGCCTCGCTGCGCTCGGCTCCGCGGCCACCTGCGTGGTGGCCTGGGCCGGCGCGGGCGACACCCTCACCTCCAGGACCCCTGGAGGGGGAGCCTGATGCGTCACTTTCTGTCGCCGCCCCCGGTACGCGGCCTGGCGCTCCGCGTGAGCATGCCGTCCGTCCCGGGTGCGCTGGTAGCGCCGCCCCGCCTCCCGTACCGACTCCGCGCGCGCCACCCTCCCGCACCGACGCCCGCAGTAGCGCTGCCCCCTGTCACACCGGCTGCACAGCTGGAACAGCCGCCGGCACTCCGGCCGCCCGCACACCACCAGACGCAACGACTCCACGCGCACCTTCCCGGGCGCGCGCCGACTTCTGGCGCCGCGCCCTGGAGTGCGCTACCCCTCCCTCACCGGCTCGCCCCTCTCGCACACCAGGGCGCGCCCCCAGGAAGGCCCTCCAGGTGTCGCTGGTGGGCCTTCTGACTTTCAGGACACGCGCTGCCCTGGACTCCACCGGCTCGCTTCCCACTCCTCAACTTTTCGCCCGCTCCCGGCGCTGCTTCTGTCCGCGCCGTTTCCGAACTCCGGCTCGCCCATGACCAGAAATCTGCGCTTCTTGGTGACCATCAACACACCGACGTGGAATACGTGGCCCGCCTCGTCGCGGCGCTGGGGCGGTGAGGCATGTTCGCCCTGCCCGCGTCGGTGCGCGTGGTGCTGGCCACTACGCCCGTGGACATGCGCAAGTCCATCGACGGCCTCATGGCGCTGGTGCGCGCTGCGTGGGGCGAGGACGTCTACTCAGGCCACCTCTTCGCCTTCGTGTCGCGCAAGGGCGACAGAGTCAAGGTGCTGACGTGGGAAAGGTGGGGCGCAATGCGGTCGACCCTTCAATCGATTTGGAAGAAGTCACCGTCACTCTGGCGATCCATCCCTTCCACGGCAGACGGTTTCCCGTCCTGCGTGTCGACCGCGACGTGCAGGGCGCTCAGGGAAGTGGCTACCTGGTGCTGGGCCTGCCAGAGGGCGGTGTCTTGCGACTTCCCGCTGCGTGGACGGACAGGGCGGAACCGGGCTCCCTCCCGAGAATGAGGCCCACCAGGTACCTGGTGAGCGTGGTGGAGCTACGCCAATTGGCGGCACTGGTGGAAGCCAAGCAGAGAGAGAGCCCATGCGCGCACGCGGCAGGGAGTGCACACCCCTGCCATGAGAAGATGGCGGAGCAGTCACGGCCAAGAGGATCGAAGTCGGCCGCGTCCAGGCCTACGGACGCTCCTCACCCCCGAGGCACAGCGCGACGTTGTCCGCATCCTCGCAACGATTGCTCTGCGTCGGCTGGGGGAGGACGCTCAAGAGGAGGTCGTACATGAGGGCAGCCGTCCACGACACCCACCTGCCGCGACGGGAAGTAGTGTACCTGCGCCAGTCCACGCTCAAGCAGGTGATGGAGCACACCGAGTCGACGCGCCGGCAATACCTTCTGCGAGAGCGGGCCCAGGCGCTCGGCTGGCGGCCCGACGCCATTGAGGTGGTAGATGAAGACTTGGGGCGCAGCGGCGCCTCCGCGCAGGGCCGCTCCGGTTTTCAGCGTGTCAGCGAGGAAGTGGCACGCGGCGAGGTGGGAGCCCTCTTCGCTCTCGACGTCTCTCGACTGGCGCGCTCCTCGGCTGACTGGCATCGCCTGCTGGACTTGTGCGGGCTGGCAGACGTTCTCATTGCTGACGAGCAGGCCCTCTATCACCCGGGCGACTACAACGACAGGCTGCTCCTGGGCATCAAGGGGACCATGTCCGAGGCCGAGCTGTCGTGGATGCAGTTGCGGCTGCGCGGGGCACGCGCAAGCAAGGCTCTGCGCGGTGAGTTTCGCCTGCCTCCGCCTGTTGGTTACTGGTGGGACAAGGCGCTCAGCCGCCTGCGGCTCGACCCAGACGAAGAGGTTGGGCGAGCTGTGCATCTCGTCTTTGAGCGCTTCCCGGTAGAGCGCTCCGCCTATGGTGTTGCCCGCTACTTCATTGAGCATGGCCTTCAGTTGCCCGCCCGCGATGCCAAGACTCACCAACTGCGGTGGTCACCTCCGCGGCCGAGTCGCCTGCTGCAAATGCTCACGAATCCGACATACGCGGGCGCGTACGTGTACGGTCGGCGCGAGCACACGGTGGGGCTGGCGGAAGGACAGGTGGTGCGCCATTGCCGGCGCTTGTCGGCTGACGATTGGAAGGTGGTGCACCGTGAAAGGCACCCTGCGTATTTGACGTGGGAGGAATATGTGAAGAACCAGCAGACGCTACATGACAATCGCCCGTCACGGAATGCGCCCGAGCGACACGGCGCCGCCAGAAAAGGGGAGGCCCTCCTGCAAGGCCTCGTCCTGTGTGGCAAGTGTGGACACCGGATGCACTCGGCATACTCAGGCAGAAGCCCGCGAGCGCGTTACGTGTGCGCCAGCCCCGTCCAGGCCGGCAAGAGCATGCACCTTTGCTGGTCGGAGGGAGCGTCAGCCATTGACCGAGCAGTCGGCGAGCGCGTCCTGGCCGCAGTGCAGCCAGAGGGCATTGAGCTCGGCATGACGGTGGTGCGCGAGGCGCAGCGTCAGACAGACGAGGTGGCGCACCAGTGGAGGCTGCGTCTGGAGCGTGCACGGTACGAGGTGACATTGGCTGAGCGGCGCTACAAGGCGGTCGATCCGGACAACCGCACGGTGGCGCGCACGCTGGAGCGCGAGTGGGAGGAGAAGTTGGGGGAGCTTCAGGACGCCGAGCGCCGCTACACGGAGGCCCGGGAAAAGAAGCAGGTGGCACTCACGACGAGGGAGTGCGAACGCATTGCTGCGCTCGCCCACGACCTGCCCCGACTCTGGGCCAGTCCCTCCACCACCATGACCGAGCGCAAGAATATTACCCGCACCGTCATCCAAGAACTCTGCCTTACTCCCGTGGAAGGGCCCTCGCGGGGCACCTGCGTGGCGATACTCTGGCGCACGGGCGCCACGACGGGAGCATGGGTGGCGCGGCAGTTACCAGGACGACGGACCTCGCCGGAGGCCGGGCTCTTTATTGAGCAGCATGTGAAACAGGGGATGCCTGCGCCTGAAATCGCGATGCGGCTCAACAAGGGTGGTCTGATGACCGCGACAGGTGCGCTCTGGACGAACTTGACGGTGCATGCCTACTGCCGTGCTCGACAGTTGCGCTGGCCACACCGGATGCCATCCTCGGTGCGCAAGGCCGACCGCCGAGAGGACGGATTGTACTCGCTGCGTGGTGTTGCCAAGCAATTTGGTGTCACCGAGAACGCCGTCCATTATTGGGTCCAGCAGGGATGGCTGCGACGTACAGAGGGGGCGCGACGTGGCCGGTGTGGATGGTATCGACTCGACGCAGAGACTCGGCGCCACCTGCAGCGCGTCCGCGACGCACACACACGGACGCTGAGCCTGAGGAAACGACAGGCGCACTGAGAGAAGGGACGCATCATGCCGGCTCGTTTGGAGTCGAGGCGGCTTCGTGCTGCTGTACAAGCGACTGGAGACGGGGCGCTTCCGGCTGCCACCGGTGGACGAGGGCACACAGGTGGTGCACCTGGACGCCACGCAACTGGCGATGCTGCTGGACGGCATTGACGTGGCTCAGGTGCGGCGCCAGCCCGCCTGGACGCCTCCCGGGCGTACCGGCACGTGACTTAGTGGGAGAAGGACGGCTGGAATCCGCTGCGTGTTTCTCCTCCGTGCCGCGTGTCCTGCCCCTCGACCACCATTGCCCCTGGCGCGAGGAGGCCGAAGAGCTCAAGGCCGAGGTGAGCCGCATTGGCGGGGAGGTGGACACTCTCAAGGGGCAACTGGCCGCCCTGCAGCGCCACGTCTTCGGCCGCAGGGCGGAGAAGCTGCCGACGGTGGCCGCTGAGTTGCGAAGGGACGCGGACTCGACGGCGGCGCGGGCCGAGGCCGCGAAGAAGAAGCGCCAGCAGCGGGCGGCCCAGAAGGCCGAGGAGGCGCCAGCGCGAGTGATTCGCCACGCGGTGCCAGCCGAGGAGCGCCACTGCCCAGCCTGCGGCAGCGAAGAGTTGAAGCCGCTGGGCCAGGGTCGCACCAGCAAGGTGTACGAGTACGTACCGGCGCGCTTCGAGCGGCAGCTGCACGTGCAGGAAGTCCTGGCGTGCGCGTGCGGCCGGGGCGTCGTCACCGCCCCGCCTCCGGCCCGGGTGGTGGACAGGGGCGAGTACGGCCCTGGCTTCATTGCCCACGTGGTGACGTCGAAGTGCGCGGATGCCATGCCGCTGCACCGACTGGCCCAGCGGGTGGAGAGAAGCGGCGTGCCCATGAGTCGCAGCACCCTGACGGACCTCTTCCACCAGGCCGCCTCGGTGCTGCTGCCGCTGTCGCAGCACCTCTTGCAATGCATTGCCGCCGCGGACGTGGTGTGGGCCGACGAGACGCCGCTGCGCGTGCTGGACGTGAAGAAGACGAAGCTGGGCTACCTCTGGACTTTCCTCACCCAGAATGAGGAAGGCCAATGGCTCATCGGATACCGCTTCAGCATGGGCCGCGCCAGCAAGACGCCCAAAGAAGTCCTGGGCGGCACTTCGGGCGCGCTCGTGGTGGACGCGTACACCGGCTACAACGCGGTGACGCTGCCAAAGGGCCGGGTGCGCGTTGGCTGCTGGGCCCATTGCAGGCGCCGTTTCTTCGACGCGCTGGCCACCGCGCCCGAGGCGCGTGAGGCATTGGATTTCATCCTCGAGCTGTACCGCGTGGAGGCTCAGGCTCGTGACGCCGACGCGGTGCACACCGCCGCCCACCGCGAGCTGCGTCAGCAGCACAGCGCCCCCGTCCTCGCCAGGCTGCACGCCTGGCTCGAAGCGCAGGCCCCGCGCCACCCGCCCAAGAGTCCGCTGGGCCAGGCCATCTCCTACGCGCGCAAACAGTGGGAGGCCCTCACTCGCTTCGTCGGGAATGAGCGCCTGCCTCTCGACAACAACCGCTCGGAAGCGGCGCTGCGGAAGGCGGCCCTGGGCCGGAAGAATTTCCTCTTCGTCGGCCACGAGGCCGCGGGCGAAAACCTTGCGGGCCCCTACGCGCTGGTAGCCACCTGCGAGACCAACGGCGTCAACCCCGAGGCGTACCTGGCTGACGTGCTGCTGCGGGTGCAGACGCATCCCAACTCGCGCATCGGCGAACTACTGCCTCACGAGTGGAAAAGGCGACGCGTCGCCGAGCCGCCTGACGCAGCTCTCCAGCCCGGCCTCTAAATCCTCGCGGCGCGCGCCGACCACGGACCGCGTCCGCCTGCAACCACTCACGCCACGACACTGGTCGGACGGTTACCTTCCACGACAGCTTCATCACCGCACGGCTCGCGATGGCGCGGGTGATTGCCACCTGGTTGCCTCGCTGTCCGACCTGCCACCGCACCAACCCCCATCGCACCTCACGTCGCCCGCCCGACCTCCCCGTCCATCCATCGGGTCCCTGACGCAGTAGTGTTAGGCTCGGCCAGGATACGTGGCGCGGGATCTCGATCTCGAAGCCAGCGCAGAAGCCCAAGACGCAGGAAGGAACGTTCACCGAAGACGAGTTGCGCCACGCTCGCGCGCGCCACGGCCCAACTACGAGGTGCCCCCACTGCAACAAAGTTGGCGACATCGACTCCCTCTTCGGATGGCGGAGGATGCGGCCAGACGACTCCGAGATCGAGCCTCAGTCGTGGTGCTTCAAATGCCGGTTCAAACAGGAGTGACCGGTAAGCTGCACGAGATATCGGCCGCCCGCGCGCTGAGATCCGAGCAGGGCGTGCAGTTCCCGTAGGCACGCCGTCAGCCCCACGCACTCGACACAGCGCTGGGTCAGTCCGGAGCATCTGTCAGCTCTATCTGGTATTACACGACCTCATGACGACGATGGACTCCCGGCGAACGGGAGGCCAGCGCCAGGGGGGCTCCGCATGCTGCCACGATGGTCGATTCCCCTACTGCTCATGGTGCTGGCCGGGTGCAGTAGCGCGACAAGAGCGGTGCGGCTGGACACAGGCCGGGGCAAGCCCCTCACCTTCACTCCACGCTCCGGTGACGCGGGACCGGTGGAGTTGGACGAAGACGACTTTGAGGAGGCCGTTGCGAAGTTGGGCCGAGACGTGCCCCGGTCCGCCCAACCGCGATCGGACGCTCGGCGGCTGTTCTGGTTCCCCGCGAATGATGCGTACGCAGGCGCGCGAGGGCGCCTCGGTCTCGTGTCTGTTGGCTCGGAGCAGGACTCGTACAACAACCTCCTCCCACCGTCCGAGGCATGGAGGCCGGAGGCGGATTCAGAACTCACGCGCGCTTACGGCCGCTGGTGCGAGCGGACGCAACGCACCCGTGATTGCCTGCATCTGCTGGAGGACGGCCCCACTCTTGACGACGAGGCCAAGCGTACCCTGGCCCTCCAGTTCGCCATGGGTTCGGTCATGGACGAGACCCATGAGGCGCTGGGAAAGATGGTGGATCCGGTAGCGGTGCGGAACACCATCATCACGGCCATGGCCGTGTACCTCGGCCTCTGGTTGCTGCCCGAGCCGGTGAGTAAGGGCGTAGCCGCCACCCTGACGGCATGCCTCATCGCCTACTTGGGGGTGGACACCGTTTGGAACCTGATCGCAGGGTGGCGGCAGCTTGCCGAGGAGGTAGCGGTCGCGACGACCTTCGATGAGGTACGCACGGCTGGCGAAAAGTACGGCAAGGTCATGGGCGAGAACGCGGCGCAAGTCTTCGTCATGCTCGCGACCGCCGCCATTGGGAGCACCGCAGGGCTGGCGGTCAAGGCACCGGGGCTTCCGGGCTCCGTACAGGCGGTGCGGGTGGCCGAAGTCCAGGGGGGCTTCCGGTTCACGGCGATCGCGGAAGTGGGCTCGGTGGCTGTCCCCTCCGAGGGGGCCATCACCATCGCGCTCGCTCCTGGTGCGCTGGCCATGGCGGCACGCGGGACGAGCGCCGGTAGCACGGCACCGGTGGACACGGAAGGCCCCTGGCACCACATCGCCTCCGACAAGTTCAGCACGTCCACCAACAACGGGGGGCCCTGGACGCCAAGGTACCAGGAGATCTTCGACCGGGCGGGCATGTCGCTCGACGATGCGGCGAACCAGGTCCGCGTCCCCGGCCACAAGGGGCCGCACCCGAGGGAGTACCATGAGGAGGTCTACGAGCGGCTGGACGAAGCAACAACGACCTGTAAGAGCATTGAGCGTTGCCGGGAGGCGCTGACGAAGAGCCTCGGTGTGTTGGCGCGCGAGATCTCGAAACAGAGGACCAAGCTCAATCGGCTGGTGACCCGAGCCGAATGACGGAAGAATAACCTCATGCCGAAGCGGTTCTTCAAGTTGACCGATGATGTGTACCTCTCCGGCCGGTGGGAGTTGGGGCATCCTCTCGATCACGAGGGCCGGAAGCTTGATGACCCGTGGCAGTTCAGGATCGGGCAACGGGCGCAGTCGGACGAGCGCATCAAGATCCCCATCAAGCTCTCCGGCAAGCCGCTCGACTACTCCCACGCGGCATTCAGCATCCCCGTCGTCCACGCCCGGGTCGCCTCCCTCATCACCGAGGTGGCGCCCGACGACGTGCAGTTCTTCCCGGTGGAGATCGACTCCCAGCCCGCTCAGCACTTCATCCTCAACGCCACCCGGCTGGTGAAGTGCATCGACGACGCTGCGTGCGAGGAGGTGCGGTACTGGACCCCAGAGGACGGGATGCCGGAAAAGGTGGGTACCTACTCCTCGGTGTCCGGGATGCGCATCGACCCGGCGAAGGTGGAAGGCGCCAAGGTGTTCCGCACCTGGGGCTGGACCGTGGCCCTGATCGTGTCCGAGGAGATCAAGGAGGCCCTGGAGCGCGCGGGCATCACCGGCGCGAAGTTCACGGACTTAACCGGCCCCGATGCAGCCAATGGCCCCTGACCCCTGCCGTCTCCACCCTCGTACCCAAGCTGTACCCAAGATGAACGGACGCGGGTGGACCGCCATGGACGCTCCACCCGCCCCGCTCCAGAGGGAAACCGGCCGACCCTCAATCCCCCGGACACCTCGCGGATCGGGGTGGCGGGGCTTCAAAACCGATGAGGGGCGCCGAGAGGCGTCCCTGGCGAGTTCGATTCCCGTGCCCAACCGCCCCCCTTGACTGCATACATTTGAATCTCTTGATGCAGTCAGCAATGCGCTCTCGGGCTCCCGCTGCGTCAGGTCTCCGACTCTTCGTCCTTCGAAGCTGGCCCCGTCTCAACGACAATAACATCATCGTTGATATCATTCAGGTTGAACCTAATGGACACGCTTCCACCTGGAACCAAGCTGGCCTTGGCAATGGGGCTCGTCGTCACTCTTTCAGAAACGCGCAACCAGTCACGAGGCGTCCCTTGTACCAGAGACTGCAGGAGCATTACCTCGGCCAGGGTCACCTGATAATCCTTCAACGGCACAAGGTGCGCACATCGCTCTAATTCACCACGAGCACCCGGCAGAACGCCACAAAGAACGACGATCCTGCAATGCAAAAACAAACTGGGACGCTCGTTAACCCTTCTGCGCAACTCGAACTCCAGCAGGTCAGGTCGTTCCAACGTCCCTACCTCCAGCAGCAAAACTCCAATCGCGTCCGGCGGGAGCTGCTTGGACTTCTCCTCTACATCCTTGACCAGACGCTTAGCCTTCTCAGACGGGGTCAACTCCGGAATAAAGAGGCACTGAAACCCACCATACTTGTAGTCGGCTGCTTCAACCTGGATCCACCCGTAAGGTGGAACTTCATAGTGCCCAGGCGCTACGCCAACTTGCGCAATCTCCTCAGCGCGCTGTGCAAACGCGCGCTTGATTTCGCTCAGTTGCTTGCGGATCTCGTTTCGCCCCTCCCCTCTGAAAGCCTTCTGGGCGTACTCCGCTGATGGATGAATTGTAATGAAGAGTCCTGGCGCCACCAAATTGGAGCATTCAGAAAAGCCCCAGCTCACGTCCGCAGCCAACTGATCCACCTCGGGACGCTGAAGAGCCTTCAGTTCCACAACATACCTGTTTCCACTCACCGAGACCGCGAAGTCAGGTCTCTTTTTGCCAGGGCCACGGGGTTCGCGCTCGAAGATGTAGGCACCTCGCTTCAGGTTGGCCCATACGGCAATCTCGAAAACCGTAGAATGATACTGGTCTCTGAAGCGTAGCCGATGGAAGTACTTCTCATCCACGGCATCACCCAAGACGTGCAGATCAAGCCCAAGCCTCAGCAATGGAATGAGGTGGCCAATCCACTGATGAAACAAGGAAAGAATGATTCCGCCATCCCCTCCCCGCCGCAGCATCTCACGGCAGACCTCCGGGGGATATACCAACCGCAGCTTGGCCGCCGCGGTACGCCGCAGTTCCAAGGGTAGCCCAACGTCTTGGAAGAGTGCTTCGTGTTTCTCTGACAGAAACCACGTGCTGCTGGACCAGTCACCGTCCGCGTACTCCGCTCCCAGGTCTTCATCTGTCAGCGCCATGTTGTCTTACCTTCCCAACAGAATTCAAGAAACATATTGCCGGCATCGAGTCCTTCCCCTGTCTGGCCGCGCGCTACCCACGATAGCAAAACAACCCTCCGTTGGCGCGGTCACTGGTAAAGAGTTCCGCCTTCGGCCGATCGGCCTTTCGTGGCCGAGGTCGCCCCAATGATGCGTGCATCGCGGAACACAAGCGTCAAGTCGCGGAGCTGACTCGACTGGTGCAGAAGTTGCGGAAGCAGGTGTGGCGCACCTCGGGGAACTCGAATCGGCCACTGTCAAGTGACCATCCGCTTCCGTTTTCGCCGCCACTTCCGAGGGAAGCCTCACGCTTGCGGCGTTCACGCTCGCGGCGCTGCTGGCGTGAACGAGCGGTGACCTCCGCGATGAGAAGAATGCGCTCCTCCAATCGCTCCAGCGTCACGCCCCTGCTCACCATCGCATGCGACAGCAGCAGTGGAGCGCAGCGTGTCAACGCCAGCACCAACGCGAGCCTCCCCGTCGCCCATGCGCCGCGAGGAAAGGCCGTAACGAAGTTGGATGTCCAACTCTCCGTCGCGAGTCACCAAGAGCATCCATGTCACGGGAGACCGTGTCTGGCGATCGGGTCTCCTGTCTGCAGGAATCTCCTCACCCGAGCCCTTCGTGACCATGCCTCTGACGTATGAGCGGGCCTTCGGCGGCACGCATGTTCCGGAGCGGGGGGATGCGTCCTTCGAGCCCCGCAACCCCGTCGGTCGTGGGTTCCAAGGCCGGCGCGGCACACAGGAATTGAACGGGTTGCCGCTGCCGAACCTGGAGGACCCGCGTCATCCGGTCGCGAAGGCGGGAGACCGCGCCGTTCCCGCCTGCTTCGCTCCCATTGCTCCATCCTGGGCTCCTCGCAAGCTCCACGCGGGTACCTATGACTCGCGGTGGCGCCAGTACCGCGCGCCGTTCCTGCCCGAGGACTTCGACGTCCGCTTCTTCCACGTGGCCTCGGCGGACCTCATCGCGCCCACTCATTTGAAGGGAGGTGAGCCCGTGAGGCTCGTGCACCTCCTTCCGGAGGGAGAGTGCCGGTTTTCCCTCCCCCTCTGTGTGCCTGACATCCAGGCCCACATCGCAAGCCAGGTGGAGACCCCACGTCCACACCTGGAGACCGTGCTCATCGAGCCCGAGGAGCGCCGCGTTTGGATGCTTTGGCGCGCCACCGCGCCCTGCGACAAGAAAGTCCTTCAGGTCCGACGGGTCACGGTCGGGCTGAAGACACTCCAATTGAAGTCATAGCAAGAGGAGACGGAGATGGATGGGCGCGGCGCATGGATTCACGGGGTCGGCATGACGACACCGCTCGGGCTTCGCGCCGCCGCGACCGCTACTGCTGTTCGCGGTAGCATCAGCCGGCTCCGCGAGAGCTCCATCATCAACCGCAAGGGGGCCCCCCATGATTCTCGCCGCTCTGGCGGATGTGGACCTGCCTCCACTGGCATCGCCGCTGGCAGGGCGGCATGACCTGACCTCGCGACAACTCCGGATGCCAGCAGGGCGGGCCGGGACGCTCGCGCTGCTGGGACTCGCCATGGAGCTGCTGTCCTCCCGGAAGGCCAACTCTGTCCTCGTAGGAGGCGTGGACAGTCGTCTGGACACGGGGCTTCTGGGCGTGCTGGACGAAGAGGGTCGGGTTCACGCGGAGGAAGTGTTGGATGGGTTCGTTCCCGGTGAAGGCGCCGGCTTCCTGCTTCTGTCCTCGCGAAACACGCTTCCGCCCTCCACACGGCTGGCCTTCGTGTCCACACCCGGGCTCGGGGTGGAACAGGGCCACCGCTACAGTGCCGAGCCCTACCTCGGGAACGGACTGGCCGATGCGATTCGTTCCGCGGTCAGGGGTGCTTCCGGTTCCCCGGTCCGGACAGTTCTCGCGAGCTTCAATGGCGAGAGCTTCGGAGGGAAGGAGTGGGGCGTGGCCTTCATCCCCAACCGCGACGCCTTCCATGAGGAGCCACGCATGGAGCATCCGGCGGATTGCTTCGGAGACCTGGGCGCCGCATGTGGACCGGTGCTCGTCGGGCTCGCGGCCCTGGGGCTCAAGAAGGGCTACCTGCCCGGGCCGTGTCTGACCTGGTGTTCTTCAGAGGGCGCGGCACGCGCGGCAGCGCTCGTGAGCAGCGACCCCGTCTAAGGGAGGATGTTCCGATGCCGAGCAAGGTCTTCGTCAACTTCCGCGGCGTGGTTCATCAGGGAAGCGGTGGGATGAACATGGTGTTCCCCGACGTCTGCAAGACACCCTCCCCCGCTGGCCCGGTGCCCATTCCCTATCCCAACATCGGTAAGTCCAGCGACACCGCGAAGGGCCCCAAGTCGGTCGTGGTGGAGGGGAAGATGCCCATGGTGAAGGGTTCGAAGTACAGCGTCACCGCAGGCGACGAAGCGGGCTCGGCGGGAGGGGTCGTCAGTGGCTCCACGAAGGGCGAGGCCGAGTTCATGCTGTACTCGTTCGACGTGAAGTTCGAGGGGAAGAATGTCTGCCGAATGGGAGACCCCCTGTTCCACAACAAGAAGAACATCATGGGTTGAGGAGCATGCCATGCCCAACCAATTCGATGGCGTCACGGGCCCCGTGGGCGACCAGGCGAAACAAGCCGAAGAGGCACAACGGAAGAAGTGCAAGTGGTCCAACTGTGAGGGACACGAGAAGGACCTCAACCCGAAATACCTCCAGGGGAACGTCGCGCGCCAGGGACAGAAGCTGAGGGACAACCTCCTCGCGAAGAATCTGGAACCCTGGGATGGCGGTGGTCACGGAGAGACCAACATCCGGAAGATGTACCTGGACCAGCGCAAGGATGGAGTCATCACGCTCAAGGCGGACACCTACCCGTACCGCATCGAGGCACACCACATCGTCCCCGTCGAAACGGTGGAGAGCACGTCGACACTGAAGGCCAATGCCCCGCTCGCGGGCTGGGATATCAACGACATCTCCAACGGCATGATGATGCCGAAGGACGAGATGGACGTAGCGCTCCACCGCCTGCAGCAACACAACGGCAGTCATCCTGGCGCCTATACGAAGCCCATCAATGATCGTCTGCAGAGCATTGAGGAGTTCTATGAAAATGCCTGTCAGGACAAGGAGAACGTGTCGATGCAGCTCGCGCTCGGTCAGGCGCTCCAGCTTTTGTCCAATGCCGTCCGGGACAAGATTCTGAATATCCGGCAGCATGCCAGCGGGAAGGACTACATGGGGCTGCACCTCGACTCCCTGATGGTCTTCCAAAA
Organism: Myxococcus sp. 1LA; assembly: GCA_046520405.1. Classification (GTDB taxonomy): domain Bacteria; phylum Myxococcota; class Myxococcia; order Myxococcales; family Myxococcaceae; genus Myxococcus. Next base: position 3,269 of record JBKGHI010000205.1, on the reverse strand, counting down.
TGCAGAGCAGACCCTGGAGGCCCGCCGGAAGCGATATATGGACCAGCAGCTCCAGCAGATTCTCGAAAACACCCAGCGCAAGACCTCGTGAGGAATCCTGATGTACTACGTCATCCGCTACGGGCCCGCTGAAGACAATTCCGCGGACCTGTACATGGACCCCATCCCAGGGAAGAAGGTGTCTTTCACCCGGGGAGAGCGGCTGGGAACGATCCCTCTGCTGACCTTCCGCAAGCGAGCGGGAGACCGGGGCGCATTTCTGGACTACATGGGGTCGTCACCTCCCTGCATGGTCGTTTCCGACCGGTTCGTGGAGGCCCTGCGGTCCGTGGGAGTCGACAACGTCGACTTCTACCCGGCCCAGCTCGTTGATGAAGCCTCGGGCAAGGTGACCCCGGGCTACCAGGCCGCCAACGTGGTGGGGCTCATCGCCTGTGTTGACGCGGCGCAGTCCGTCTACACCTTGATGCCGGGCCTCCCCGAGGGGAGAGGCATCCCCAAGAACGGCATCTTCGAATTCAAGTCCATGCACCTCGACTACACCAAGGTGCATGGCGCGAAGATATTCCGGCTCTTCGAGACCACCTCCACCATCATCGTCCACGAGTCCGTCAGGGATGCCATCGAGAAAGCCGGGCTGCGGGGAATCCGACTGATTCCCGCAGAGGGATTGGACGCGTTCTACTGACAGCAGGAGGAGTCCATGCGGACCATGGCTGAAGGTGAGGCATCAACCGACGAGTCCACCGAGGAGCAGTCTTCCGTGCGACATGGGCCGCGGTTCGGGTGGATCGCAGGCACGGATGCGCAGGGGAGACTGTGTGTGGACTTCCCGGGCAATCCGTCGGGGCCGGTCTCCACCCGCTCGCTTGTGTCATTGAGTGCGAGAGAGTTGAAGGAGGCCGTCTCACAACGACGGGGCGCCTTCCTCCTCTTCGAGGAGGATGACCTCTCAAAGCCTGTGCTCGTGGGACTGAGTCAGGCGGTGTCCCCATCGCCACTGCTGGAGGCGCTCCTCGGTGAAGGCGAGTCAGGCCTGGATGCCCAGGTCGATGGCAGGCGGGTGGTCCTGGAAGGCCAGGAGGAAGTGGTGCTTCGGTGTGGGGAGGCCAGCATCACCCTGCGACGCAACGGCAAGGTCCTCATCCGAGGTGTGCAGGTAGAGACCCACGCGGCGGGCACCAACCGCATCAAGGGCGCTTCTGTGAAGGTCAATTAAGGTCAATTAGGGATGCGCTGGCCATGATTCTCTGGGACGTCATTGAAGAGCACCTGGACGAAGCGGCATTCCTCTGGCTCCAGTGGGAGCGCGAGCTCGTCTCCCCCCGGTACGTGCTCAGCGAGGTGAGAAATGGACCGGAGGAGCGGCTGCTTGCGCATCTGGAGGGACTTCTCGAATGTGGGCCGCCCGCCGTGGAGCGCCTGCTGCTCCCTGCCCTGGAAGAAGAGCCCGGGAGGCTTTGTGCCGCCGCCCTGACGCTCGTGGCGGATGGGGCGCGCGAGCAGGTGGACGTGCTTTTGGGACGGCTGGAGACGGATGGGACGGTGTATCAGGAATGCATCCAGCGCGTGCTGGAGTTGGCGGGAGGCGAAGCGCTCACGTCCTGTCTGCGCGCGATGGTGGAAGAAGGCACAGCTCCCGCGCTTGTTCTCGCGCATGTCCTGGGAGGACTGAGTGTCCGCACCCGGGACATTCCAGGGCTTGAGCTCGGGCCCTTCCTGTCCAGCGAGGAGCCGTCGCTTCAAGCCAATGCCCTGAGGGCCGCCGGGCGATGGGGCCGGTCCCTTCCAGCGGCGCGGCTCCGAAGTGCCCTGGATGCACCTTCCTCCGACGTGAGGGAGGCGGCGCTCGAGGTGGGGCTGCTGCAGGGAGAGCGGGCCGCATGGGACGTGTGCTCGCACTTCGTCTCATCGCGGCTCCCTGGATGCCGGCTCGCCATGCGCATGCTGGCGATGGGGGGTACGCTGCAGGATGTGGAGGGACTGGCCAGGCTCCTCGAAGTCCCGGAACTTCGGGAGGACGTCCTTCGCGCGCTTCCGTCGAGTGGACGGCCGGAAGCCGTGGAAGCGTGCCTGCCTTTGCTGCGGGATAAAAAGGTGGCCCACCTGGCCGGAGAAGTCTTCTCCGCCATCACCGGGGTGGTGGTAGCGGGTGCCCTCGTGCGTGAACCCTCCGAGGAGGACGAGGCGGAGGAAGCGCCCATCCTCCCGCCAGTCTCGAAGGAGAACGCAAGCCTGTGGGCGGAACGGGAACTGCCTCTGCCGGAGCCCGACGCGGTGGAGGCAGCGTGGAAGGATGCCAGGAAGCGGTTGGCGTCTGGGAGACGCTACCTGGAAGGGCACCCGCTCGGGGCAGAGCTCTTCTTGAGCATGCTCAAGCGTGCCCCCATGCGACGCAGGGGTGACCTGGCATTGGAGTTCGCCATCCGGAGCAAGAACAAGTGGCGGGTCGCTACGCGAGACTTCACCTCCATCCAAAGCAAGCAGTTGGAAGGCATGTCCCTCCCGAGTCTGCCGCAGCTCACGCGCTCCTTCGGTGAGTTGGCCACGCGATGAGCCGTGCACCACCGCGAGGCCCCGTCACTTCGCTTCGGACAAACCAAGCAGGCGCCGCAGCTCCGGCGCCGTCGTGTTCGCCCTGAAGCCGGGGCCACCTCGCTGAAAGCCGCTGGCCGCGGCAAGTTTTCCCACCACGACGGGTTCGCAACCCGCATCGCGCGCGAGTTGCGCGGCCACCTGCACTGCCCCGGAATCATCGCCTGCGATAGAAACGCCAAGCTTCTCACGCTGCTGCTTGAATGAGGCCTCGACGGCCGTGGCATCGACAGCGCTGAAGGCGCGCACGAGCCGAGTGCCCGGCAGGTACTTCGCCGAGGTTCTTCCGACGCCCTGAGCCTGTGCCTCTTTGGCCAAGGCACTGCCCCCACTCGAAGAGGGATTACAGGCATCGAGCACAATCTTGCCGCTTAGCGCGTCCTTGAGGTCCTTCCCCAACTGAGGCAGCGCGTCGTAGGGCACCGCGAACAAGAGTAAGTTCTCGCCGTCCCCCGTCGTGACCAGCGCAACCGAGGCGTGAGACGTCCTGCCGCCTCACACGAGGAGGTGGCCATGGACGCGGAGTTGGAGCGGTTCCGGCAAGAGGTGACGAGGCTGCAGGCGGGGAAGGTGCGCAGCTCGGTGCGCTACCCCGAGGCGCTGCGGGGCTTCGCGGTGCGTTAGGGCCTGTTCGGATATTAGTTAGCCGAATAGGGAAATGGTCGGGCAACCGA
>JBKGHI010000204.1:0-16525 GCA_046520405.1 Myxococcus sp. 1LA | reverse complement strand
GCAGGGCGAAATCCTGGAGCTGAAGAACACCATCAACACGATGGTGGACCAGCTCAACTCGTTCGCCTCCGAGGTGACACGCGTCGCGCGCGAAGTCGGTACGGAAGGAAAGCTGGGCGGTCAGGCCGAGGTGAAGGGCGTGGCCGGCACGTGGAAGGACCTCACGGACAACGTGAACTCCATGGCCTCCAACCTCACCACCCAGGTGCGCGGTATCGCCAAGGTCGTGACGTCGGTGGCCAACGGCGACCTGAAGCGCAAGCTGGTGGTGGACGCGAAGGGCGAAATCGCGGAGCTGGCGGACACCATCAACGGGATGATTGACACCCTGGCGGTGTTCGCCGACCAGGTGACGACGGTGGCCCGCGAGGTGGGCATCGAAGGGAAGCTGGGGGGGCAGGCCCGCGTGCCCGGAACGGCGGGCATCTGGCGCGACCTCACGGACAACGTGAACCAGCTCGCCGCCAACCTCACCACGCAGGTGCGCGCCATCGCCGAGGTGGCCACCGCCGTGACGAAGGGTGACCTCACGCGGTTCATCACCGTGTCCGCGCAGGGCGAAGTGGCCGCCCTGAAGGACAACATCAACGAGATGATCCGCAACCTGAAGGACACCACGCGGAAGAACACGGAGCAGGACTGGCTCAAGACGAACCTGGCCAAGTTCACCCGCGTCCTCCAGGGACAGCGGGATTTGCTCACGGTGTCCAAGGTCATCCTGTCGGAGCTGGCGCCGCTGGTGGATGCCCAGCACGGCGTCTTCTACATCTCCGAGCGCGCGGACGGCGGCGACCAGATGCTCAAGCTGCTGGCGTCCTACGCGTACCGGCAGCGCAAGGGGCTGGCCAACACCTTCAAGTACGGCGAGGGCCTGGTGGGCCAGTGCGCCCTGGAGAAGGAGCCCATCCTCTTGTCGGACGTGCCGGACAGCTACATCCGCATCGCGTCCGGCCTGGGCGAGGAGGTGCCGCGCAACATCGTGGTGCTGCCGGTGCTCTTCGAAGGGGAGGTCAAGGCCGTCATCGAGCTGGCCTCCTTCCACACCTTCAGCGAGGTCCACATGGGCTTCCTGGAGCAGCTCACGGAGTCCATCGGCATCGTGCTCAACACGATTGCCGCCAACATGCGCACGGAGGCGCTGCTGAAGCAGTCGCAGGCGCTGACGGATGAGCTCCGCAAGCAGCAGGAGGAGCTGACGGAGACGAACAAGCGCCTGGAGCAGCAGGCCACCTCGCTCCAGCAGTCCGAGGAGCTGCTCAAGCGCCAGCAGGAGGAGCTGCGCAGCACCAACGAGGAGCTCCAGGAGAAGGCGAAGCTGCTCTCCGAGCAGAAGACGGAGGTGGAGCGCAAGAATGGCGAGGTGGAGCAGGCCAAGCTCGCCCTGGAGGAGAAGGCCGAGCAGCTCAGCCTCACGTCCAAGTACAAGTCCGAGTTCCTGGCCAACATGAGCCACGAGCTGCGCACGCCGCTCAACTCGCTGCTCATCCTCAGCCAGACGCTCAGCGACAACGTGGACGGCAACCTCACGTCGCGGCAGGTGGAGTTCGCCAAGACGATTCACGCCTCCGGCGCGGACCTGCTGGAGCTCATCAACGACATCCTCGACCTGTCGAAAATCGAGTCCGGCACCATGGCGGTGGACGTGGGGCCGCTGCGCTTCGGCGACCTGCGGGAGTTCGTGGACCGCACCTTCCGGCAGGTGGCGGACAAGAAGGGGCTGGAGTTCCACATCGGCCTGGGGGAGTCGCTGCCCGGCGAGCTGGAGACGGACGCCAAGCGCCTCCAGCAGGTGCTCAAGAACCTGCTGTCCAACGCCTTCAAGTTCACCGAGTCCGGCTCGGTGTCGCTGGACATCGGCCTGGCGAAGGGCGGCTGGTCCCCGGACCACGCCATGCTGTCCGCCGCGCCCGCGGTGGTGGCCTTCACCGTGGTGGACACGGGCATCGGCATCCCGAAGGACAAGCACCAGATCATCTTCGAGGCCTTCCAGCAGGCGGACGGCTCCACCGCGCGCAAGTACGGCGGCACCGGCCTGGGCCTGTCCATCAGCCGCGAAATCGCGCGGCTGCTCGGCGGCGAAATCCGGCTGGAGAGCGACGTGGGCAGGGGCAGCGCCTTCACCCTCTACCTGCCGCTGGCCTTCATGGCGGAGCGCCCGGAGCAGGAGCGCTCGCCGCGCTGGGACGACAACCCCCTGGCCGCCACGGCGCTCCCCGCGCCCGTGGAGCCGCCGGCCGCCGAGCCGCCGGTGGCTTCCCTGAGCCGGATGGACATCGATGATGACCGGGGCTCCATCCTGCCAGGGGACAAGGTGCTGCTGGCCGTGACGCACCTGGCGGACCACGCCGCGCGCCTGCGCGCCGCGGCCCAGGGAACGGGCTTCAAGGTGCTGGTGTCCACCGAGGTGGAAGGCGCGCTGGACGCCGTCCGCAACACGCGGCCTGCGGCCGTGGCGGTGGACCTGGACCTGCCGGAGATGGCGGGCTGGGTGGTGCTGGACCGGCTGAAGCACGACGCGTCCACCCGCGCGCTGCCGGTGTACACGGTGTCCGTGGAGGACCACCGCGAGCGCTCGCTCAACCTGGGGGCCATTGGCCACCTGCGCGCGGCGGCGGACCCGGAGGCGGCGGTGGCCGCGCTGGAGGCGCTCAAGCACTTCGTGGAGCGCAAGGCGCGCGGGCTGCTCATCGTGGAGGACGACCCCGTCCACCGCCAGACGCTGCTGGAGTTGCTCGGCAGCGAGGACGTGCAGACGGTGGCGGTGGGCACCGCGGCGGAAGCCCTGGCCGCGCTGGCCGAGCGCCGCTTCGACTGCATGGTGTTGGATTTGGGCCTGCCGGACATGCCCGGCGCGGAGCTCATCCGCCGCATCCGCGAGGCGCACGGCGCGGGCGGGCCGCCCCTCATCGTCTACACGGGCCGCGAGCTGACGCGCGCCCAGGAGACGGAGCTGCGGCGGGTGGCGGAGGCCATCGTGGTGAAGGACGCCCAGAGCCCGGAGCGGCTGCTGGAGGAGACCAGCCTGTTCCTCCACCGCTCGCCCGCGACGCTGACGGAGCCCAAGCGCCGCATGCTGGAGAAGGCGCGCGAGAAGGACCCCTTGCTGGTGAACCGCAAGGTGCTGGTGGTGGACGACGACGTGCGCAACATCTTCGCCCTCAACACCGTGCTGGAGCGCTACGGCATGAAGGTGGCGTTCGCGGAGAGCGCGCGCGAGGGCCTGGAGCAACTGGAGAAGTCCTCGGACATCGAGCTGGTGCTGATGGACGTGATGATGCCGGAGATGGACGGCTACCAGGCCATGCGCGCCATCCGCCGCATGGAGCGCTTCGTCCACCTGCCGATTCTGGCCCTCACGGCCAAGGCCATGAAGGGTGACCGGGAGAAGTGCCTGGAGGCTGGCGCGTCCGACTACATCACCAAGCCGGTGGACATCGAGAAGCTGCTCAGCCTGCTGCGCGTGTGGCTGCACGCGCCGCGGGGGACGCCGCCTCGCGGGCTGCGCACGGAGGTCTCCGGATGACGGGGCCCGGCGCGCGCGGCGCGGAGCTGGAGTCGCTGGAGGTGGACCTCCTCCTGGAGGGCGTGGCCCGTCAGTGGGGCTTCGACCTGCGCAGCCGCTCCCGGCCGCAGCTCTTGCGGCGGCTGCGGCGCCACCTGCGCGAGGAGCGGCTGGACAGCTTCTCCGCGCTCCAGGCCCGCGTGCTGCATGACGCCGAGGCGCTGGACGCGCTGCTGCGCGCGTTGTCCTGCACCCCGCCCGCGCTGTTCGCGGAGGCCGACTTCTTCCGCGACTTCCGCGCCCGGGTGGTGCCCGTGCTGCGCACCTGGCCCTCCGTGCGGGTGTGGCACGCGGGCTGTGGCACCGGTGAGGACACGTACTCGCTGGCCATCCTCCTCCAGGAGGAGGGGCTGTGGGGCAGGTGCCGGCTGTATGCGTCCGACGCCAGCGAGGGGCTGCTGGCGGACGCGCGCACCGGCGTGCTGCCGCTGCCCACGCCGGAGGACGCGCAGCGCTACCTGGAGGCGGGCGGGAAGGGCGCGCTGTCCGACTACTACACGCGCGACGGCAACTGGGCGCTGCTCCAGCCGAAGCTGCGCGACCGCATCTTCTTCACCCAGCACAACCTGGCCACGGACGGCTCGTTCAACGAGTTCCACGTCATCGTCTGCCGGGACACGCTGCTGACCTTCAACCGCGCGCTGCACGACCACATCCACGGCCGTCTCTTCGAAAGCCTCGCCCGCTTCGGCTTCCTGTGCCTGGGGCGCAAGGAGTCGCTGGCGCGCACGCCGCACGCGGGGGCCTACGAGATGCTGGAGGACTGCGGTCGCATCTTCAGGAGGGTGGCATGAATCCCTTGGGCCTGCTGGTGGTGGGGGCGCCGCGCTCGGCGGCGGCGGACGTGGAGGCGGTGCTGGCGCTGTTGCCGCCACATCTGCCCGTGCCGGTGGTGGTGGCGCTGCACCGGGGCCCGTTGGACGCGCTGGCCGCGCCGCTGGGCCGCCGCTGCGCGCTCCCGGTGGTGGAGCCGGACGACAAGGACCCGCTGCTCCCCGGCGCCGTGTACCTGGCGCCCGCGGGCTACCACCTGTTGGTGGACCGGGGCTGCGTGTCCCTGTCGGTGGAGCCGCCCGAGCACGGGCAGCGTCCTGGCCTGGACGCGCTCTTCGAATCCGCGGCGGACAGCCATGGCCCCAGGGCCGCGGGGCTGCTCTTCGCGGGGCATGATGATGGTGTGGCGGGCTTGCAGGTGCTCCAGGCGAGAGGCGCCCGGGTGGCCGTGGTGGGCGCGTTCCAGACGGGCGGAGAGGGTGAGGAGGGTGAGATGGAGCAATTGACGTTGGGAACCGTGGGAGGGTGGCTCGCGCGGCTGGCCTATGTGCCGCGCTCCAAGGTGCTGCCTTGAGCGGCGCGCCCACGCGCGAGCGGCTGCCGGCGGCTTCGTTGGAGCCCGTCTCCCTGCTGCTGGTGGATGACCAGCCAGAGAACCTGCTGGCGCTGGAGGCCACGCTGGCGCCGCTGGGGCAGCGGCTCGTCACGGCGCGCAGTGGCCGCGAGGCCCTGCGCCACCTGCTGACGCAGGACTTCGCCGTCATCCTCCTGGATGTCGTCATGCCGGAGATGGACGGCTTCGAGACGGCCCAGCTCATCCGCGAGCGCGAGCGCAGCCGGGGCACGCCCCTCATCTTCCTCACCGGCCTGTCCCGTGGGCCGCATCCGGAGCTCCGCGGCTATGCGATGGGCGCGGTGGACTACCTGCTCAAGCCCTTCGAGCCGGTCATCCTGCGCTCCAAGGTGAGCGTCTTCGTGGAGCTGTACCGCAAGACGGAGCTGGTGCGGCGGCAGGCGGAGGCACTGCGCGAGGCCCAGCAGCGCGAGCACGCGCGGGAGCTGCTGGAGGCGCAGCGGCGCGTGGAGGCGGAGCGGTTGCGTTCAGAAACCAACCGGAACCAGCAGCGCTGGCTGGAGGCGGTGATCGCCGCGTTGCCCGTGCCGCTGGCGCTGGTGGAGCCGGGGAGCGGCCAGACGCTGCTCGCCAACCGGGCGGCCCAGGGGCTCGCGGGAGGCTGTCTGGCCTACCGCGAGGCGCGTGCGCTGCATGGGGACGCCCGCTTCCGGGGCGCGGATGGACGGCTGCTCGCCGATGACGACCTGCCGCTCATGCGCGCGGCGCGCGGCGAGGTGTTCCAGGCCTGTCCCGTGGAGTGGGAGGTCGGCGGACAGCGCGGCTCGGTGCTGGCATCCAGCGAGCGGCTGCCGCGCATGCACGGGCGCCCGGAGACGCGGGTGCTGGGCCTGCTGGACGTGACGGGGCTGCGAGCGGCCGCCAGCCAGGACTGGCTCCCGCTGCCCATCACGGAGCACATCGCTACGTTGGAGGCACAGGGTGAGGACACGGGCCCGCTCACCCGGCTCATCGACGTGCTGCGGAACCTGCCGGCCTTGGGCCCTGCAAGGTCCGGGCAGGAGCGCGAGGAGGGCTCTTCGTCAGGAGGACAGCAGGCAAGCGGGCAGCCACGACGCTCCGAGCGATGAACATCGCCGGGCGAGAAATGGTTGACGCACAAAATAACATGGGCAAGGTGGATGTGTGAGTGACGCCGGAATCCCACCGCGGGTCCAGCGCTTCATCACGACGCACATCGACTCCCTGGAGAAGCTGGAGGTGCTCCTCCTGCTTCGTGCGCGCGCGGACAGGGAGTGGACGGCATCGGCGGTGAGTCTGGAACTGCGCATTACAGATGCTTCCGCCGCCTCCAGGCTGGAGGACCTGACGAACCGACGCATGCTGGTGAGCGATGGTGCCTCACCGCCGTCGTATCGCTACAGTCCCGAGTCGTCGGAGGATGTGCAGGCGGTGACGGAGCTGGCGGCGGTGTACGGCGCGAAGCGCGTCAGCGTCATCTCCTTCATCTTCTCGCGGCCGTTGGACAAGGTGCGGGGCTTTGCCGAGGCATTCATCCTGAAGAAGGACAAGGACGGCCATGGCTGAAGCAGTCTACATCCTGTGCGCGTTGACGAGCGTGGCCTGCGCGGTGCTGTTGCTGCGGGCCTACAAACGCACGGGGATGCGGCTGCTGCTCTGGAGCGGGTTGTGCTTCGTGGGCATGGTGGTCAGCAACGTGCTGCTCTTCGTGGACCTGGTGCTGCTGCCCACCAGCATCGACCTGTTCATGCCGCGCCTCATCGCCACGCTGTCCAGTGCCTCCGTCCTGCTCTATGGCCTCATCTGGGACGCATCCTGAGGTGCCCTGATGCTCAAGCCCATGCTCAACGGTGCGGTGGCGATGGCGTGGCTGGCGAGCGCGCTGTTCTTCCTGCGCTTCTGGCTCCAGTCGAAGGACCGGCTCTTCGCCTTCTTCGCGTTGGCCTTCACGATGCTCGCGGGCAACTCGGTGGCGGCGGCGCTGCTGGACGCGGATGACGAGCGGCGCCACTACATCTACGTGGCGCGGCTGTTCGCCTTCCTGCTCATCCTCTACGCCATCTGGGACAAGAACCGCGCGAGCCGCCGCGGCGGCCGGTAGGGCCCCGGCACCGTCCGCCAGGTCGCCCACCTGACAGTTGTCTCGTACCTCCGGACGAGCCCCGTTGTCGGAGCCGCAGGGGCGTCATTATCTCCGGCACCCATGTCGCGCCGCCCTTCTTCATCCTTGCGGCCCGCGTCCGTGGACGAGCGCGATCCTGCGTGGTCCGTCTCCACGGAGAGGGAGGACGTGCGCCCACCGCGGGTGCCGGAGTCCCAGGTGGGTGGGGCCGGGCAGGCCGTCCGCTTGCGTGGCAGTGACGACGCGGAGGAGCGCATCGCGTTCCTGGCCAGCGCCGGGGAGCTGCTGTCGTCGTCCCTGGATTCGGGCACGGTGCTCCAGCGGCTGGCGGAGCTGGCCGTGCCGCTGCTGGCGGACTGGTGCGCGGTGGATGTGCTCACCGCCGACGGGTGCGTGGAGCGGGTGGCCGCCGCGCACCGCTCACCGGACAAGGTGGCGCTGGTCCATTCGCTGTCGCGCCTCCAGCCCCCGGACCTGAAGGGCCCTGGCGGCGTTCCGGAGGTGCTGCGCACCGGCAAGGCCGCCCTGCTGCCGGAGGTCCTGGACGCGGTGGTGCCGGGGCTGGTGCACACAGAGGCGCAGTTGGAGGTGGCGCGGCGTCTGGGCATCCGGGCGGTCCTCATCGTGCCGCTGCTGGCGCGTGGACGCGTGCTGGGCGCGCTGTCGCTGGTTCGCGGGGACGAGGACGGCCTGCCGGGCGCGTCCGACCTGGAGCTGGCGCTGGAGCTGGCCCGGCGCGCCAGCCTGTCCCTGGACAACGCGCTGCTGTACGCGGAGGCACGGAGCGTGCAACAGCGCACCGAGCGGCTCCAGGCCATCACCGCGGCCCTGTCCCGCGCGCCACCGCGGAGGACGTGGCGGAAGCGCTGATGCACGAGGACCTGCGTCCCAGCGGACCGGCGCGAGGCGCGGTGCTGGGCATGCTGGAGGATGGACGCCTCCACGTGCTGGGCTCCTTCGGTTATTCGCCGGAGACGCTCGACACCCTGCGGGGGCTGTGGGCGGACCAGGTGCCCGGGGTGGACCGGGCGCTGGCGCAACTGAAGCCGCAGTGGTTCCCCTCGCACGAGGCGCTGATGCGCGGCGTCCCCGCGTCGGCGCGCGAGGTGGTGGAGCGGATGGGGCAGGGCGCGCGGGCCGTGCTGCCCCTGCGGGTGGAGCACCGCGTCCGGGGCTTCCTGATGTGGGCCTGGGAGGGCGGGCACGATTTCCTCGCCGAGGAGCGCGGCTTCCTGGGCTCGCTGGCACAGCAGGGGGCGCAGGCGTTGGAGCGCGCGGCGTTGTACGAGGCGCTGCGCGAGCGTGGCGGCAAGCTGCACCTGGCGCTGGAGGCGGGCAAGGAGGCCGAGGAGCGGCTCTTCTTCCTGCTGGAGGCGAGCCGCGCGCTGGCCGAGCACCTGGACGACGTGGAGTGGACGCTGGAGCATCTGGCGCGGGTGGCCGCGCGGAACGTGGCCACGTTCTGCGTGGTGGAGCTGGTGGGCGCCGACGGCGTGCTGCGCTCGGTGGCCGCGTCCCACCGGGAGCCGGGGCGGGACGTGTCGGTGCTGGCCTCGCTGCCGTCGTCGTGGGTGGAGGGGACGCTGCATCCGTCGCGCGAGTGCTTCCTGTCGGGCCAGACGCGCTTCTTGCCCGAGGTGGGGCCGGAGCTGCGCGAGCGCATGGAGCAGGGCCCCGAGCACCGCGCGTTCCTGGAGGCCCTGAATCCGCACTCGCTGCTGTCGGTGGCGGTGCGCATGCGGGGCGCACGCTGGGCGTCATCACGCTGGGCACCGCGGCCCCCTGCCGCCGGCTGGCCACCGCCGACGTGGCCATGGCGGAGGAGTTGGCGCGGCGCGTGGCGGTGGCGCTGGAGAACGCGTCGCTGTACCGGGACGCGCAGGCGGCGGTGCGCCTGCGCGACGAGTTCCTCTCCGTCGCCAGCCATGAGCTGAAGACGCCGCTCACCAGCCTGCGGCTCCAGCACGGCCTCATCGACCGGGCCCTGGGCGGAGACAGCGGCGACAAGGTGCGGCCCCGGCTGGCCACGGCCATGCGGCAGGTGCAGCGGCTGAGCGCGCTGGTGGACAGCCTGCTGGACGTCAGCCGGATTTCGCTGGGGCGGCTGGCGTTGGAGCCGTCCGACGTGGACGTGGGCCAGGCGGTGCGCGACGCGGTGGACCGCCTGGAGGAGGTCTTCACGCAGGCGGGCTGTTCGGTGCGGGTGGAGGTGCAGGGCCCGCTGCCCGGGCAGTGGGATTCGCTGCGGCTGGACCAGGTGCTGGTGAACCTGCTCACCAACGCGGCCAAGTACGGCGCGGGCCGGCCCGTCCTGGTGGAGGCGGCCTTCGACGGCGAGGAGTCGGTGCGCGTGTCGGTGCGCGACGAGGGCATTGGCATCGCCGCGGAGGACCTGCCGCGTCTGTTCGGCCGCTTCGAGCGCGCGGTGTCCGAGCGGCACTATGGCGGCCTGGGGCTGGGGCTCTACATCAGCCGGCAGATTGTGGACGCCATGGGCGGGCGCATCGAGGTGGAGAGCCGGCCCGGCCTGGGCTCCATCTTCACCGTGCGTCTGCCCCGGCGGCGCGCCGAGGCACGCTGAGCGAAGGCCTGGGCGCCCCACGCCGCCGGCCGGGATGTCCCGAGGCGCGTCTGGAAGTCATCAGCGCGCGGGTTGGGCGTGCCTGGGGCGCGGTCCACGGCACAATGCGCGCCATGGTGACTGAGGGACGGGCCGAGGTGCCCAAGGTGCTGTCGGTGGCGCGGCTGCGCAAGGAATACGGCGGCAAGGCCGCGGTGGACGGCGTGTCTTTCGAAGTGGGGCGGGGGGAGATTGTCGGGCTGCTGGGGCCCAACGGCGCGGGCAAGACGACGACCATCAACATGGTGCTCGGCGTGTTGGCGCCCACGTCTGGCGACATCCACATCGAGCGCCTGGACCTGGCGGCCCAGCGCTCCGCGGCGCTGGCGCTGACGAACTTCGCCGCCGTCTACTCGCCGCTTCCCGGCAACCTCACGGTGTACCAGAACCTGCGTGTCTTCGGCCTCATCTACGGGGTGAAGTCGCTGGGCGCGCGCATCGCGGAGTTGCTGGAGCAGTTCGACCTGGTGAAGTACCGCGACGTGAAGTGCGGCGTGCTGTCCTCCGGGGAGCAGACCCGCGTGGCGCTGGCGAAGGCGATGCTCAACCGCCCGCACCTGCTGCTCCTGGACGAGCCCACGGCGTCGCTGGACCCCGCGACGGCGCGGGACATCCGCACCCGGATTCGCGAGTTCGCCGCGAACGACACCGGCGGCGTGCTGTGGACGTCCCACAACATGTACGAGGTGGAGGAGGTCTGCGACCGCGTGTTGTTCCTGTCGCGCGGCAGGGTGCTGCTGGAAGGCAACCCGCGGACGCTGCCCCGCGAGCACGGCCAGGCCTCGCTCGAGGAACTCTTCATCACCGTGGCGCGCGAGCCGCTCGCGCTGGAGCGGAGTTGAGCATGCACCTGTCCCGAGCCGCCGCCGTCTCGCTCCGCCACTACTTCCTGCTGCGAGGGAGCCTGGCGCGCTTCCTGCCACTCTTCGCGTGGGTGGCCATCGACATGGTGCTGTGGGGCTTCATGAGCCGCTACCTCAACAGCGTCACCGCGCAGGAGTACAACTTCGTCCCGGTGCTGCTGGGCGCCGTCCTCCTGTGGGACTTCTTCATCCGCGTCATGCAGGGCGTGACGATGGTGTTCTTCGAGGACGTCTGGTCGCGCAACTTCCTCAACATGTTCGCGTCCCCGCTCACCATCTCCGAGTACCTGGGCGGTCTGGTGCTCTCCAGCATCGCCACCAGCACGCTGGGGCTGTTGGTGATGCTGGTGCTGGCCAGCACCGTCTTCGGCCTGTCCTTCGCCGCGTACGGCGTGCTCTTCATCCCCTTCCTGCTGGTGCTGTTCCTGTTCGGCATCGCGCTGGGCATCTTCGGCTGCGCGCTGGTGCTGCGGCTGGGGCCGGCGTCGGAGTGGTTCGTCTGGCCCATCCCCGCGCTGCTGTCGCCCTTCGCCGGCGTCTTCTATCCGCTGTCCACGCTGCCCGCGTGGATGCAGGCGGTGTCCCACCTGCTGCCGCCTTCGTATGTCTTCGAGGGCATGCGGACGCTCGCCGCGGGCGGCTCGTTCCAGGTGTCGACATTGCTCTGGGGCGCCGGTCTGGCCGTGGTGGAAACCCTGCTCGCGTGCGCCTTCTTCACGCGGGTACACCGGCAGGCCGTGCGCACCGGACTCATCGCGCGATACAGCGCTGAAAGCGTGAGCTGAGACAGGATGTTTTCATTCTCGCTGTGAGTCGTGGCGGCGCGCACGTTCCCCGTGGCCGCCGGGCGTGCGCGCGGGTCATTTCCCCGTGGTGACCTCATCCACGGGGGGCTGAACCCTGGACGAATCGCGCATGTGGCTCGCGCCGCGGCGCCCCCCGTTCGTGGACTGGCGCCGTCGCGCGCATGCCCATGGCTGGAGTCCGTCGCGGGAAGAGGCCCGGCGTGGGTGACGGCACTCGTCCACCCGAACCTGGAGCGTACCGATGCGAAGTCTCAAACCTGTTTTCTCCTCCGCGGTGGTGCTGGCCCTGTGCTCACTGCTCGCGGGAGGTTGCGGCGGTTCACCGGCCAGCGAGGAGTCCCCCGACACGCAGACTCCCCAGAGCGGCGGGCTGGGCGGGAAGGGCGGCGAAGGAGCACCGGCCTGGGGTGATGAGCCGACGTACCCCGAGGACGGTGAAACCTCGCCGGACAAAATCACCATCTGTCACATCCCTCCCGGCAATCCGGCCAATGCGCACAGCATCACCGTGTCCGTGTCGGCCTGGCCCGCGCATGAGCGGCACGGCGACACGCTGGGGCCCTGCGACGATGGCACCGGTGGCGAGCCGGACGCGGGCAGCGGCGAGGAGCCGGACGCGGGCAGCGGCGAGGAGCCGGGTGGTGAGGAGCCGGACGCGGGCGGTGGCGAGGAGCCGGTGTGCGGTCCCATCGGCGCGGCCTGTGGCGAGTCCGCGGCCTGCTGCTTCAGTCTCACGTGTGGTGAGTCCAACACCTGCGAGCCCACCATTGGCTGACGTGGTGTGAAGCACCTCCCCGCCCGGGGGCCGGGCGGGGAGTTTCATCGCGCGCGCGCCTGTCTTCCGGGCGCGGTGCGCGTTGAGCGCCGCACACTTCCTCATGCTTCAGGCGGTGGCAGCGCGTGCGTCCTCGGCCCGCCGCGCGGCGTGCGTGCTCCGGCGAACAGAGCTGTCGTTGCGCGTTCGACGCACGAATCAAAGGGCGTCGCGAGACACGGTGAGACAGCGTTAGGGTGTTCAGGTCGCTGACGGTCATCCGTGTTGGAAAGGGGGGAAGTCCCGGAGCCGTCGCCTCTCTCCCAAAACACATTTCGCGCTGGCTCGTGCGCGGTGCTCGCCGGAGGCCTTCCGGAGCGGGCGCCTGTCGCACGAAGGACGTTGGCATCATGTCCCGGTTGGACGTCACCACTTCTGTTCCCGTGTTCCCCTGCGAGAGTCCGGCCCGGGCGCGCGCGCGTCGTGTGCCTCCCGCGAGCGAGGCCCCGCTTCCGACGCTGGCGCCCACCCTGGTGGGGCAGCAGGTGGGGCACTTCCGGCTGCTGCGTGAGCTGGGCCGTGGTGGGCTGGGCACGGTGCTGCTCGCGGAGCATGCGCTCATCCAGAAGCGGGTGGCCATCCAGGTGCTCCACACGCACGTGGCGCAGGACCCCGCGCGGGTGGCTCGCTTCCTTCAGGCGGCGCGCACGCTGACGCTCATCCAGCACGCGAACATCGTCTCGCTGTACGACCTGGGCATGCGTGACGGGCGTCCCTACCTCGTCAGGGAGTACCTGGAGGGACAGAACCTGGCCGCCTTCGCGCAGGGGCCGTTGGCGCCGGCGCTGGTGGTGGACCTGCTCACCCAGGTGTGTGACGCGCTGAGCGCCGCGCACGCGCACGGCATCGCCCACGGCAGCCTCGACGCCACCAACATCTTCCTGGTCCCCACCGCGCAGGGCCGTCAGCACGTGAAGCTGCTGGACTTCGGCGTCGCTGGGCTGTTGCCTCCCGGCGAGGGGGCCGCGGATGGCTCGGTGGCCACGGACCTCTACGCCGTGGGCGTGCTGGGCGCCCTGCTCGTCGCCGGCCGGCTGGCCTCACGCGGGCACCCGGCGGAGGAGCCGCTCCCGAGCCACGTGCGGGAGGTGCCGCCGCTGCCGCCGGACATCCCCTCGGCGCTGTCTCGCGTGCTGCTCAAGGCCATGGCCCGCCGCCCGGTGGACCGTTACGCCGGGGCCGCCGAGCTGCGGGATGCCTTGCAGGCGTCGGTGGCGCTGGACGGCGGCGCACCGCCGGCGGAGGCGCTGGGACTGGAGCCGCTCCCGGGCTGGTTCGTGTCCCGGGGGTCGCCAGGCACCGTGCCCGCTTCCAGGTAGGGCGGCCTGGCTGTCGCGAAGAGGCGTCATGCCTTGCGTCTGGCGGGGCCCTCCTCGTTAATCCACCTCCGTTCCCATGGCCTCAGACTCCGACGACAAGCTTCCACCCCAGGGGCGCTTCAACCGACTGCGCAAGCTGGCGGGCCTCTCCATGCAGGTGGGCACGGACGTGCTCAAGAGCGGCGCGAAGCGCCTGGCCGGTGGCGCGCCGGACCTGCTCAGCAAGGAGGCCGCCGAGAAGCTGGTCTCCACGCTGGGCGAGCTCAAGGGCGCCGCCATGAAGCTGGGGCAGGCCGTCTCCATGGACCCGGACCTGCTCACCCCCGAGGTGCGGCAGGTGCTGGCGCGGCTGCAGAACCAGGCCCCCGCCATGTCCTACGCGCAGGTGGCCCGCGTGGTGGAGGCGGAGCTGGGCGCGCCGCCGGAGTCGCTCTTCCGGGAGTTCAGCCAGGAGCCGCTGGCCGCCGCGTCGCTGGGGCAGGTGCACCGCGCGGTGCTGGAGGACGGCCGCGTGGTGGCGGTGAAGGTGCAGTACCCCGGCATCGACGCGTCGCTGGCCCACGACATGGCGAACCTGGGCCTCGTGGCGAAGACGGCGTCGACCGTGCTGCGCGTGTCCGATGCCGGCGCCTACTTCCAGGAGTTCCGCGACGAGCTGCTGCTGGAGCTGGACTACCACCGCGAGGCGGAGCTGGCGCGGGGCTTCGCGCGCAGCGTGGCGAAGCTGCCGGAGCTGCGCGTGCCGGAGGTCATCTCCAGCCACAGCGCGAAGCGGGTGCTGACGCTGGAGCTGCTGGAGGGGCTCACCCTCAAGGACTGGCTGCCGACGAGCCCCTCCAACGAGGAGCGCTTCCGCGTGGCGCGCCAGCTCATCCTCGCCACCTACGGACCCTTCTTCAGCACCGGGGAGATTCACGCGGACCCGCACCCGGGCAACTTCATGGTGATGCCGGACGGGCGGCTGGGCCTGCTGGACTTCGGCTCCATCAAGCGCTTCTCCCCGCGCTTCGTGGACGTCAATCAGCGCATGCTCCGGCAGTCGATGCGCATGGAGCCCCTGGACATCCTGAGCATGAGCCGGGAGGTGGGCTTCACGGTGGAGCTGCCGGACGAGGAGGCCGAGGACCTCATCGCCGAGGTGCTGCGCATCGCCGGGCGGCCCATGCTCCAGCCAGACTACGACTACGCGGTGTGTGAAATCAACCGCGACATGCGCCACCACTTCTCGCGCAACGCGCCGCGCTTCCTCAAAATCCGGCCGCCGCCGGAGGCCATGATGTTCTTCCGCTCCACGGGAGGACTGGCGCAGAACCTGCGGCTGATTGGCGCGCGGGGTGACTTCCGCGCCGTCTTCCTGGAAGTGACGGACCTGCCGGCCTGAGGCCGGCGGCGCGCGCTACCGGGCGGCCGGGACGGGCTCGGAGGCGGGCTCGGAGGCGGCGGGCTTCAGGTGCAGCGCCATCAGCCGCTGGGCCAGCTCCTCGCCCTGCACGCTCTTGCTGATGTAGCCGTCCGCGCCCGACGCGCGCGCCAGGGCGCGAAGCTGCGCCTCGTCCGACGCGGAGTAGAGGATGAACCGGGTGCCGCGGGGCGCCTGGCCACGCGCCAGCGTCAGCACCTTGTCGCCGCTGAGCGCGGGGATGTTCACGTCCAGCAGCACCAGGTCCGGCAGGGTGGTGCGCACCAGGTTGGAGACGCCGAGCGAGGAGCGGTGGGTGCGCACGTCGAAGCCGAAGGCGGAGAGGGTGCGCTCCGCGAGCGTGAGCTGGTCCTGGTCATCGTCCACGATGAGGACGCGGATTTTCGTCTCCGGCATGGCTTTCCCCCTTCAGCGTGCGGATATGGGTGCTGCGGCTGCTGCGTGACGTCCGGAGTATCCTCCAGTCGTCACTTCCTGTCGCCCCCCGGCCGAGGGAAATCCCTTAGAGGGGTTGAACCGTGGAGGATGAACGCGGGAGGGTGGAAGGGCCATGGAATCGGAACGCATCCGGGTGGCCATCCTGGAGGACCAGCAGGTCTTCCGGGAGGCCCTCGTGGCAGTGCTGGAAGGCGCGGGCATGGACGTGGTGGCGGGCTGCGCGGAGCCGGCGCCCTTCCTCGCGCGCGTGCGGGAGACGCTGCCCCATGTCGCGTTGGTGGACCTGCGGCTGGAGCTGCCGGAGTGGGATGCGCCCACCGGCGGCATGTCCGCGCTCCAATCCCTGCATGACTTCTTTCCCGCGGTGAAGCCGCTGGTGCTGTCGGGCCACCGGGAGGCGGCGCTGGTGGAGCAATGCCTCCAGGCGGGCGCGGCCGGCTACCTGTGGAAGCAGAACGTGGGCTGCGCGGAGGTGGTGGAGGCGGTGGAGCGGGTCGTCCGCGGCGAGCGGCTGCTGCCCGCGGGGCTGGCGTGGACGCAGCCGGAGTCGCCGCCGCTTCCGGGCGAGCTGGGCCGGCTGACGCCGCGCGAGCGCGAGGTGCTGGGCTACATCGCCGCGGGCGCGGACAACATGACGATTGCCGCGAGCCTGGGCATCACCGAGCGCACGGTGAAGGCGCACATCACCAGCATCTACAAGAAGGTCGGCTCGGAGAACCGCACGCAGCTGGCGGTCCTCGGGTGCCAGTTGGGTGTGCAGCGCCCGGCAAGCCTCTGAGGCCGGAGGGCTTGCGCTTCAGACTGCTGGCCACTGGGAGCGCGCCGCGTCTGGTGGCACCGTGACAGGTGCCTCGGCGTCAGGCGCGCACGCGCCTTCCCCCCACGCCCGGGCATTCTTGGGGGCCAGGGCAGCGAAGACGGCTGCCCTGGCCCAGCCCGAGGAAACGGGGTGCTTCGCGCTCAGCTCCCGGCGGCGCGCTGAGGGGGCGAGACATCCCAGCGGGGCGCGCCCAGGTGCTGGAGGAACCAGAGGCACGCCAGGTCCACCATCTGCGTCAGCGTGCCGGGCTCCTCGAAGCGGTGCGTGGCGCCGGGGATGACCTCCAGGCGCTTCTCCGCCGTCATCGCGGCGTAGGTGCGGCGGTGGGGCTCCTGCGCGGACGTGTCCTCCGCGCGACGATCGAGCACGTGC
>JBKGHI010000203.1:0-16533 GCA_046520405.1 Myxococcus sp. 1LA | reverse complement strand
GCTCCCACCACGCCGGAGGCCCCCGCCACGCCGGAGACGCCGGCGACGGAGGCTCCCGCCGCGGCGCCTGAAACGGGCAACTGAGTCCGTCCCTTCTTCCGCGCGAGGCTCAGCCGAGCTTCGCGTGGAGGAAGTCCACGGTGCGCGTCCACGCCTTCGCGGCGTTGTCCGGGGAGTAGACCTCCGGGCGCGTGTCATTGAAGAAGGCGTGCTGCGCGTCGTAGCGGTGAATCTCCGTGGAGACGCCGCCGCCCTTCAGCTTCTGCTCCAGCGCATCCACCCGCGCGGGCGAGCACCAGTCGTCATTGTTCGCGTAGTGCCCCAGCACGGGCGCGCGGATGCGCGACACGTCGGCGCCTCCGGCGGGGGGATGCCGTAGAAGGGCACCGCGGCGTCGAGCCCCGGGTCGTTCGCGGCGGCCAGCAGCGTCAGCGCGCCGCCCATGCAGAAGCCCATGATGGCCACCTTGGTGCCGGGCTTGCGCGCGCGCAGGGCCTCCACCGCGGCGCGCAGGTCCGCCGTGGCCTTGCCCCAGTCCAGCGCCTTCAGCATCGCGTTGGCTTCGTTGGCGTCCTTCGTCACGCGGCCATCGTAGAGGTCCACCGCGAAGACGGTGAAGCCCTCGCGCGCCAGGCGGTCCGCCACGTCGCGCGTGTGCCCGTTGAGGCCCCAGTACTCGTGGATGAGCACCACGGCTCCGGGCGCGTCACCCTTCGGGGCTTCACTCAGATAGCCCGCCAGTGCCTGGCCCTGCTTGCCGATGAGCTGCGTCTGTCCTGTCATGGCTTCACCCTTGCGAGGTCGTGGAAGGGGGCGCAGCTTAACGGCCGACTCCGCGCACGCGCACACGAACCGGCGGTCGTGCCCGCTTCGTGACAGAGGATTGGCATGTCGAAGGCATTCACGAAGGAGGACTCGGGCGATGAGGGCGTGCTGCCCGTCCGCCCGCGCGCGCCCTCGGGTGAGAAGCGCTACATCACCCCGGAGGGCTACCGGGCGCTCCAGGAGGAGCTGGCGGCGGCGCAGGGGCCGGACCCTCGAGCGGGCGAGCTGACGGAGCTGGAAGCGGGCGTGCGCCGCAAGGAGCGCGAGCGGCGCGCGCAGGAGCTGGCGGTGGTGCTGGAGGAGGTGCGCGTGGTGGAGGCCGAGCCCGCGCAGGCCGGCCGCGTCTTCTTCGGCGCGTGGGTGGAGCTGGAGGACGAGGACGGCGGCCCGGTGCGCTACCGCATCGTCGGGCCGGACGAGTCCGACGTGAAGGCGGGGCGGCTGAGCGTGGAGTCGCCCCTGGCCCGGGCGCTGTTGGGCAAGGAGGTGGGCGAGTCCGTGGTGGTGGAGCGGCCGCGCGGCGCCGTGGAGTACACGGTGACGTCCGTGGACTACACGGCCCGGTAGTCCGCGCTCAGCGCTTCGTGGCGATGACGGTGCTCAGGACGGTGAAGGGCTCCGGCATGAGGCCGTCGCGCACCTCCACGGTGAGGCCCTCCGCTTCGAGCAGCGCGCGGGCCCGGGGCACCAGGAACGTCAGGTAGTACATGACGAAGGGCGGCTTCCACAGCGCGTTGCGCGCGCGCATGGCGGCGTTGAAGCCCTTGGCCAGCCAGTAGCCTGGGCGCAGCTTCGATGGCGGGTGCGCGGTGACGAAGACGAAGCGGCCTCCGGGGCGCAGCGCGCGGGCGATGCCTCGCACGAGCCGGGGCTCGTCTTCCTCGAGGATGTGGCCGAAGGCGCCGAAGCTGGTGACGACGTCGAACTCGCCGTCGAAGGGGAGCGCCAGCGCGTCACCTTGGACGAACTCCAGGGCCGCGGTGCCGGGCGCCTCCGCGAGTTGAAGGCGGGCCTCGTCGAGCATGCCCTGGCTGAGGTCGAAGCCCACCACGCGCTCACGGGCGAGCGGACGGAGGAAGCGCATGGCGGCGCCGGTGCCGCAGCACACGTCCAGCGCGCTGCCCACGCTGCCGGGCGCGCCCACCTGGGCGATGGCGGCCTCCAGCACCGCATCCGGCGTGCGAAAGGGCGTGTACTCGAACTTGGGCGCGAGCAGGTCGTAGCCGTGCTCGACGGACGTGAGGGCCTGCGCGGCCAGCTCCCGGAGGGTGGGCCCCTTGCGGTGGAACATGGTGACCCCGGGTGTACCGCACCCACACCGGCCCCTCCCTCTGAAAATGCGGCCGGTATTGGCCATTGAATGTTCCGCGGGGGGGCCCGTCAGAAGGTTCAAGCAGGACGACGCAGGACGATGGAGGAGGACGACAATGGCGCTCAAGACTGGTTTCGCGGTGCTGGCTCTCGGAATGATGCTCCTCGGCTCCACGGCCGCGCAGGCGAAGGACGACAGCAACGAGAAGGGGCGGTTCTCCCAGCAGCACCGGCATGACAACCGCGGTGGCAACTTCGGTGTCCGCGTCGACGCCCGCCGCCACCCGGGGCCCGCGCCGGTGGCGCCGCGCAACGCCCGGGGCCGCTACGAGTTGCAGACGGTGAACCGCTGGGTGCAGGGCCGCTACGAGCGGGTGTGGGTCCCCGAGGTGTGCAGTGAGCGTGGCAACCGCCGCGCGCGGGTGACCCGCTGCACCGGGGGCTTCTACGAGCAGCGCTGGATTCCGGCCCGCTACGAGCCGGTCCAGGAGTGGGTGTGGGTGACCTTCGCTCCGGGCCGGGTCCACGTCGCCAGCGCCATCCGCTGAGGTTTGAAGGTCAGGGGGACCGCGCCGCGGGCGCGCCGGGTTCGGGGGAGTCCGGCGCGCCTCGCGGCTGCAGGTCCGAAGTGGCTTTCCCCGCTGGGCCTGTTAGTGAATGCGCTTCATGGCGACCGCATTCATCACCGGGGCTGGCATCCGCATCGGCAGCGCGGTGGCCCGGGCGCTCGGACGCGCCGGCTATGACCTGGCGCTCCATGCGAACCGCTCGCTCGAACCGCTGGAAGCGCTGGCGGACGAACTCCGAGGCCTCGGCCGTCGCGTCACCCTGCACGCCGCCGACCTGAGCCGCCCGGAGGCGGTGGACTCCCTGGCCGCGCAGGTGCGTGAAGCCTGGCCCGCGCTGGACGTGGTGGTCCACAACGCCGGCCTCTACGAGCGCTCCGACTTCGCCGACATCTCCCGCGACCAGTACCGCACCATGATGGCGGTGAACCTGGACGCGCCCTTCTTCCTCACCCAGGCCCTGCTCCCCGCGCTGCGCGCCGGCAAGGACCCGCTGGTGGTGCACCTCACGGATATCGGTGGGGAGCGGCCGGTGAGTCACTACGCGCATTATTCGGTGAGCAAGGCGGGCCTCATCATGCTCACCCGCGCACTGGCGGCGGAGCTGGCCCCCCACATCCGGGTCAACGCCGTGTCGCCGGGTACGGTGGCCTTCCCAGAGAATTTCGACGCCGAGGCCCGCGACGCGGTGCTGCGCCGCATCCCCATGGGACGCGAGGGCAGCGTCGAGGACGTCGCGCGCGCCGTCGTCTTCCTCGCCCGTGAGGCGCCGTACATCACCGGGCAGGTCATCGCCGTCGACGGCGGTAGGAGCGCACAGCTATGAGCGCGGAGCACGCATTCCATCCCCCCGTCGTCATGACGCCGGAGGGCCGGCCGCTGGACGTCATCGAGATGCGGGGCCTCACGGTGGATTGCATCGTGGGCATCTTCAACCGCGAGCGCGTCGCGGCCCAGCCGCTGCGGCTGGACGTGGCCCTGTTCCTGGACACCCGTGCCGCCGCGGTGGGCGGAAAGCTGGCGCACACGGTGAACTACGGCCGGCTCGCCGGGGAGCTGCGCTTCCTGCTGGAGGCCTGCCGCTTCGAGCTGCTGGAGTCCGCCGTCGAGACGGTGTGCCGCTACGTGCTGGCGCCGCCCACCGCCGACGTCCCGCGCGCGCAGGTCTACGCGGCCACGGTGCGGGTGACGAAGCCGCAGGCGCTGGGGGGGCTGGCGGTGCCGTCGCTCCAGATTCACCGCACCGCCGCGGAGATGGTGTACGGCCGGGAGGAGAAGGGCTTTGGCCGC
The DNA here is from genome assembly GCA_046520405.1 of Myxococcus sp. 1LA. Lineage (GTDB taxonomy): Bacteria > Myxococcota > Myxococcia > Myxococcales > Myxococcaceae > Myxococcus. The sequence continues at coordinate 12,541 of JBKGHI010000203.1, read as the reverse complement.
GTGGACATCATCCACGAGGGCGCGGGCTACGGCGTCTACCGGCTGCGCGTGAAGCCGGGAGGCTGCATCCCCACGCACGTGCACCAGCAGATGGAGGAGAGCGAGCTGGTGCTGGGCTCGGGGCTGTTGCTCCAGTTCAAGCCGGTGGCGAGGGGCATGGCCTTCCACTGGCCGCGCGGCTTCCTGCACCGCTACGACAATCCTTCCTCCACGGAGCAGACGGTGCTCTGTGTGGACAGGCCGGGCTTCATCCCATCGGACGAGGTGGAGACCGAGCCGCCACCGGAGGGACTGCTGCCCGTCACCGGCCACTCCTATTACCCGCTGGATGAGCCCGCGGCGCCGGGCTCTCCCGCGGAGCACCAGCCGTGAGCGGAGTGGGCACGCGCAAGGTGCTCGTCACCGGTGGTGGGACGGGCATCGGCCGCGCGGTGGCGGAGGCCCTGCTGCGCGCGGGAGGGCAGGTGGTGGTGGTGGGCCGGCGGGCGGAGGTGCTGGAGTCGCTGACGGCGGCCTGGCCGGGGCAGGCCTTTGCGCTACCGTGCGACCTGGCCTCGCCGGAAGCCCGCGACGGCCTGCTGCGCCGTGCGGCCGGGTTGCTGGGCGGCCTGGATGGTTTCGTCCACAGCGCGGGGCAAGTGGTGCATCAGCCCCCAGGCCACATCGGCGAGGGCGCGCTTCGAGCGCAGCTCGAAATCAACCTCATCGCGCCGCTGCGCCTGGGCGAGCAGGCGCTGGAGGTGCTGGCGCCGGGCGGAGCGCAGGTGTTCATCGCGTCCACGCTGGCCACGCGGCCCGTCCTCACCAGCGCGGTGTACAGCGCGGCGAAGGCGGGCCTGCTTCAAGTCATGAAGGTGCTGGCGTTGGCGGGCGCGACGCGAGGCGTCAGGGCCAGCGCGGTGCTGCCGGGCGTGGTGGAGACGGACATGGTGCGCGAGGTGCGCCTGGCTCCCGGCGAGGGGCCCCTGTCCGAGCCGGAGTACGCGCGGCGGCAGGAGGCCCAGCTTGCGGGCTTGCGGGCGCTGCACCCGCTCGGACGGCTGGGGCGTCCCGAGGACGTGGCCGAGGCGGTGCGCTACCTGCTGGGCGCGTCGTGGATTTCCGGTTCCGAGCTGGTGTTGGACGGGGGGCTACTGCTGCGGGAGTGAGGCGCGGTATGACGCGGCCCCGGTTCACAAGGACGACGGCATGCTCCTCGACAGACGGCTTCAGCTCTTCGTGGTGTTGACGGGGGTGTTCGTCACCTCGCTGGTGGTGGGCGACATCATCGGCGTGAAGCTGTTCGAGGCGAAGGTGGGCTCGGTGGTGGCGGTGATGTCCATCGGCATGCTGCCCTTCCCGGTGACGTTCCTCCTCACGGACATCCTGAACGAGTTCTACGGGAAGAAGGCGGCCCGCTTCGTGACGTGGGTGGGCTTCTTCATGGCCATCTTCGCCTTCATCGTGATTGGCATCGCCGTGCAGGTGCCTTGGGCCCCGCTGACGCGCGCCGACGACTACACGGGCACGGTGGAGAACGCGTTCAACAACGTGTTCGGCGGCTCCCAGCGCATCCTCGTCGCGTCGATGATTGCGTACCTGGTGGGCCAGTTCTGCGACATCGCCCTCTTCAACGGGCTCAAGCGGCTGACGCGCAACCGGCTCATCTGGCTGCGGGCGACAGGCTCCACGTTGGTGTCGCAGCTCATCGACACAGTGGTGGTGCAGTACGTGGCATGGACAGGCGTGCTGCCCAACTCCACCATCCTCAGCATCATCTACACGTCGTACGTGGTGAAGCTGCTGGTCGCGGTGGGCCTGACGCCCTTCATCTACCTGGGCCACGCCTTCGTCGAGCGCAAGCTGGGCATCGCCCCCGTGGTGCTGGGCGAGAATGGCGAGCCCATTGCCCCGCCCGTGCCGCCGTCCACCCCGGCGGAGCAGTCCCGCGCCGCCTGAGCGCGGGGCTTCGCCTCAGCGTCCCTGCTGGACCAGCGGCGAGAGGATGTCCGTCCAGTGGGTGAAGATGGAGAAGTGCCCACCGCCGGGGAAGAAGCGGGGCACCGCGCGCGGAATGCGGTTCGCGAGGTACTGCCCCATCTGCGTCGGGACGATGCTGTCTCCCTCCCAGTACCAGAGGTCCACCTCCGTCCGAATCTCCTCCAGGGGGACGTTCCACGGCTGCGCGAGGATGTGTGCCTCGCGCCGCATGCCCGCCACGCCCTTGCGCGTGGCCTCGTAGCGCCAGCCCTGCACCTGCGCCGCGATGCGCGGGTCCGCGAGCACCGCGCGGTCATCCGCCGATGCCTGGGAGCGCAGGCCGGCCAGCGCCCGCGCGGGATTGGCGCGCACCTGCCGGTCATGCATGGCCATCAGCGGGTGGAGCACCCACTCCGGCCACGCGGCCATGGTGTACGCGTTGCGGTAGTCCCGGTTCACCCCCGCCATGGCGCCCGGCCGGGCCAGGGGCGCCGCGCCGGAGACGAGCGCCGCGCGGGTGATGCGCTCGCCCAGCTTCCACGCGGACGCGGCCACATAGGGCCCACCGGCGGAGACGCCGAAGAGGGCGAAGCGGTCAATCCGCAGCGCGTTGGCGAGCTGCTCCAGGTCATCCGGGAAGTCGAGCAGCGTGCGCCCGGATTGATAGTCCGACAGGCCATAACCCGGCCGGTCCGGCGCGATGAGGCGCACGCCCAACGCGTGGGTGAGCCGGTCATCGGGGTGGCGCATGTGACGCGAGCCCGGGTTGCCGTGGATGAAGAACACGGGCAGGCCGCTCAGGTCACCGGACTCGACGTAGGCGAGCCGCCGGCCGTCCCTCAGGTGGATGCTGCCTTCGCGGACCTGCACGCCCATGGATGCGGTGTCGGACGAGACGTTCATGGTTCCATCGGCTTCGAGCGCGCGCCAATCCACGCGGAAATGGAGGGCCACACCTTCGTCGCGCCCTTGCTGGAGGCGGACAGGCCGATGTGGCCCACGGGATAGCGCCGCGTCTCACAGTCCTTCGAGCCGACCAGGGTGTTCAGCGGCTCGCTCATCGCGGGCAGCGCGATGGTGTCGTGCTCGGCGATGACGTTGAGGATGGCGCACTGGATGCGGCCCAGGTCCACGCGCTCGCCGCCCACCTCCATGAGGCCCTGCGGGAAGAGGTTCTGCTGGTAGCAGTCCTTGATGTACTGCCGGTACACCTCGCCCGGGAAGGGCACGGGGTCCGAGCCCCAGCGCTCCATGGCGAGGAACGTGGTGACGAACTCCGGGTCGTCGATGCGGCGGCACACCTCCAGCCAGCGGGTGAGGCGCTGCACCGGCGCGGCCATGAGGAAGCCGCTCTCCAGCACCGGCGTGGGCACGTTGCCGTAGGCGTCCACCAGCGAGTCCACGTCGAAGTGGTTGGCGGAGGTCCACAGCGTGTAGAGGCCGCCCTTGCTGAAGTCCACCGGCGTGGCCTGGGCCACCAGGTTGCGGACGCCATCGGGGTACAGGGACGTGTACGCCAGGGCCATGGTGCCGCCCATGCAGTAGCCGTAGAGCGTCAAGTCCCGGCTCTTGCTCACGCGCAGCGTCCACCGCACCGCCGTCTGGATGAGCCCGCCGAGCAGGTCATCCCAGGTGAGCCGCTCCTCGTCCTGCCCCGGCACGCCCCAGTCGATGGCGTAGACGTCGTAGCCCTCGCGGGTGAGGTGCTCGATGAGGCTGCGCCCCGGCAGGAAGTCGAGGATGTACCAGCGGTTGATGAGCGAATAGACGAAGAGGATGGGCGTGCGGTGGCGCCGGCGCGGGGCCGCGTAGCGCAGCAGCCGCATGCTGCCGCGCGTGTACACGACGGTGTGCGGCGTGGCGCTGATGGGCGGCTCACGGACGCCCGAGGCCCTTTCAATGAAGGGCTTGAGGTACGGGTACGGATTGAAGGGCCGCGACTTGAGCGCGTGCGCGACGGCGCGGGTCAGCTCGACCTGCCCGGTGACGAAGGAGCGAAGACGCTGGGGCGTGGACGCGGGCATGTCAGCGGCGGCGCTTGGAGGGCGCGCGCTCCTTGGGCGTGGGCTCGGGGGACTCGGGCTCGGAGGGCGCCGCGGCGTCCTGCCGGTGGAGCAGGTCCACCAGCAGCTCCAACTGGGTGCCGAGCGCCTCCACCTGGTCATTCATGCGGCGGAGCTGGTCGCGCAGGTTCTCCACCTCGGAGGTGGTGGGCAGGCGCAGGGTGCGCAGCGCGCCTTCCACCAGGCCGTTGCGGCGGATGCGGGCGTTGAAGCCCTGGCGCATCAAGGTGCCGCTCACGCGCAGGTACGTGGGGCTCTCCGTCACCTTCGCGGCGGCGCGGGTGAGGCCCTGCTCGGCGCGGGTGAACACCTTCCCGGTGCGCGTCTCCGGGTGGGTGAGGTGGCCCAGCAGCTTCAGGCCGCGGGCGAGGAGCCCCTGGGACGGCGGCGGTCGTTCCGGATGACTCATGGGCGGACAGGTTATCCCAACACGAGGCACTGGGGACGCCGCGGCCAGGGCTCAGCGCTGCCAAAGTGAACCGAGATTCAACTTTTGTGCCTCGAAGGGTTCGGCATGGACAGTGGCGTCGCCTGTGTAGGCACCCAGGCGCTGCCAGCGTTCGCCCTCCCTCCGGTAGACTTCGAGGAGCTGGATGCGCGGGTCCACGAGCCACAGATGGTTCACGCCCTCGCGGGCGTAGTGCGTCATCTTCCTGGACCGGTCCAGGGCTTCGGTGGAGGGAGACAGGACTTCGCAGAGCCAGTCGGGGGCGAGTTCTACTCCCGTCACGTCTGGAATCTCAGGCATGCGGTCGCGCCGCCACCCGGCGAGGTCTGGCACGAGCACGTTGCCGCCCAGGTGGAGCTCAGGCTCTGGGAGGATGACCCAGCCACCTGGGCCTTCCGCTCCGAGCTCCGGGTCGAACGGCGCCAGTTGTTGGCCGAGCCGGATGGCAGCCCTGCCGTGAAGCGTCCTCGGACGGGGGCTGACGTGCAGCTCGCCCTCGATGATTTCCCCGACGACATTCGGAGGGAGGCGCTCCAACGCCTCGTACGCGCGCTCCGGAGGCGACTTGTCACCCATGTCCCCAGAATGGGGCCAGATAGGGGACCTCGCAAGCCGCGCCTCTTCCCGCCCATGGATGGCTTCGCTCATGTGTCGAGCATGCGCCATACCTCTGACATCCTCCAGGGTATGGGAAACCCTGAACGTCCTCCCGCCTCAGCCCTGCCGCTTCACCGGCAGGGGCCCGAAGGACTGCGACACCGGCATCAACGACATGACGTTGATGTTCACATGTGCCGGCCGCGTGGCCACCCAGTGCACCGCGTCCGCGATGTCCTCGGGCGTCAGCGCCTGGGTGTTGGCGTAGACGGAGGCGGCGCGCGTGTCGTCGCCCTTGAAGCGGACGTTGGAGAACTCCGTGCCGCCCACCAGGCCGGGCTCGATGTCCGTCACGCGCACGGCGGTGCCATGCAGGTCCGCGCGGAGGTTCAGGCTGAACTGGTGCACGAAGGCCTTGGTGGCGCCGTACACGTTGCCGCCCGGGTAGGGCCACTCCGCCGCCACCGAGCCCATGTTGACGATGTGGCCCCGGTTGCGCGCCACCATGCCGGGCAGCACCGCGTGAGTGCAGTACAGGAGGCCCTTCACGTTGGTGTCCACCATCGTGTCCCAGTCCTCCACGCGCGCCGTCTGCGCCAGGTCCAACCCCAGCGCCAGGCCCGCGTTGTTGACCAGGACATCCACCTCCGCGAAGGCCGCCGGCAGCGAGCGGATGGCCCGCTCCACGGCCTCACGGTCCGTGATGTCGAGCGTCAGGGGGAGCACCCGCTCGCCCAGCTCCGCGCGCAGTGCCTCCAGCCGCTCGGTGCGCCGCCCGGAGGCGATGACGCGCGCGCCGTCCTGGATGAAGCGGCGGGCAATGGCCAGCCCGAATCCCGCGGTGGCTCCGGTAATCAGAACGTTCATGGCGGTCCCCTCGTGGAGCCAGCCCCGCGAGGGCCAGGCTCAGTCGTCCTCACCCTGGTAGATGCACCCGCTGGTGCACGTCTCACGGACCACCACCCGGCTGAGCAGGGGCAGGCCCGGACGCAGGCGCTTCCAGATCCACCGCGACAGATTCTCACTGGTGGGGTTCTCCAGGCCCTCAATCTCGTTGAGATAGTAATGGTCCAGCTTCAGCCGCAGGGGCTCGAAGGCCTCCTTGAGGTCCGAGAAGTCCATCACCCACCCGGACTGCTCGCCCACCGGGCCGCTGACGTGGATTTCCACCCGGTAGCTGTGGCCGTGAAGCCGGCTGCACTTGTGCCCGGGCGGCACGTTGGGAAGCCGGTGCGCGGCCTCGAAGGTGAATTCCTTGAAGATGTTCAAGGTGTCTCCTGACGGCGGGTGGAAGGCGGCTCATATCCCGCGCGCTCCTCCTGACGTCAAGATACGCCCTACCTCCCTGAATGTAGCCCTACGCGAACTCGTTCTCGGTGCTCTCTCCAGAGATTGCGACGGAGAACACGAGAAGCGTCATGGGGGTGGGCGAAGTCGGGAATATTCGGAGTCCGATTGAGCGTCCGCAAACTTCACTGCGGCGATTCCAGGATATGGCGGACTGGGGATGGCGCCCACCATCCTTTATTTACCGGGAGCCGGTGGGTGGACAGCGCACAGGCCTGGTCGGGTGCGCGCGACTTCGTGCCTCCCCGTAGGCGAGGTTTCACCGGCTCCTGGGCGTCTGGGCCTTCCCTTGCTCCCTGGCCGAAGGCTCTGCCGACCCCGCCTTCTGGGGGGGCTTGCTCAAGGACTGCGCCGTTGGCCTTGTGCGGAACGCCCTACCTACATCGGTAGTGGCGCGGGCCATTCGTGCGCATCGCGTGATTGTGTCGAACCGAAGCTTGTCGCGAGACTTTGGCGCGAAGCAGTGCGCGCACGCCAAGTCGCAGCGGTTCGTGAGCGCGATGGAGACCTGCCGAGGTGCGTGAGAGTGGAGCGAGGCAGGAACAGGGAGTTCATCAAGAAGTACGTTTAGACCCGTGGTGCGCTCGAAGAGATGTACGCCTGCCTTCGAACACCGCTGCTTTCACTGGCGTCGTGGAGGGGCACGATGTTCGTGGGATGAGGTGCCGTTCATGAGCGTCTCCGTAGGGGCCTCGCTCGAGGAACGACCGCATCCTCCGGCGCGAGCTGCGCGTACAACTCGTGGAGCTTCGCCCGCAACAGCTCCTTTGACGGCAGGAACGTCTGGTACTCGGCGACGAGCGTGGGCGACGTCGTCCGGGCGAGCGCGTACTCGACGACCTCGTCGTCCTTCGTCGCGCAGAGGAGCACGCCGATCGAGGGCCGCTCGTGGAGCTTCTTCACGTCGCGGTCAAGTGCCTCGACGTAGAACGAGAGCTGCCCGAGATCGGCAGGCTTGAACTTGTCGACCTTCAGCTCGACGGCGACGAGGCACTGAATACCACGGTGGAAGAATACGAGGTCGATCGCGAAGTCCTGGCTACCGACCTGCACCGGGTACTGCGAGCCGACGAAACAGAAGTCGCGACCCAGTTCGGTGAGGAAGCGGCCGAGGTTCCGAAGGAGCGCGTCGTGGAGGTCGGCCTCGGAGTGATCGGGGGCGAGGCCGAGAAACTCAATGTTGTAGGCGTTCTTGAACTCGTCGATTGCCGTCGGGTGAGTTTGTCTCACCGCTGGCGAGACTTTCTTCGTGGCGCGTGCCTCGCGAAGGACGGCGCCCGATTGGATCTGCCGTTCGAGCTCCCGCTTGGGCCAGCGCTCCTTGATGGCGGCGAGGATGTAGAACTCGCGTGTCTCGACGGGCTTGGCCTGGCTGAGGACGATGAGGTGGTGCGTCCACGGCAATTGTCTCACCAGCGGTGAGATTTTTCGGTTCGACCGGTACGCCTCGTAGAACTGGCGCATCCGAAAGAGGTTCGGGCGTGTGTAACCCCGGACGCCCGGGTAGCGCCTCGTGAGATCGGCGGCGAGCTCCTCGACGATGCCGTCGCCCCACTCGGCGCTGGCGATCTTCCGACTGATGTACTCGCCCAGCTCCCAGTAGTGGGCCACAAGCTCCGTGTTCACCGCTTGGTGCGCGCGTCGTCGGGCCGCCTCGATGAGCACGATGACCTCGGCGAACCGCGTGTCTCCGCCGTCGTCGAACGCCCGCTTTGCACGAGGCACGGCGAGCGCCGTCGCCTTGGTGGCGGGCTTCGTGCGCGTGAGGCGCTTCTTCGAGGAGGAATTCTCCGCCATGCGAAAGGGCGAAACATAGGTTCCGGCGGGCGAGCCTTGCAATTTCGCAAGCGAATCTGGCCGGCCGATTTCGTGTCCCCAAACCACCGGCATGTCTCGCCCCGCCGCGTGCCCACGCACCCGGGAACGCCCGGCTCGCCTCTTCGCTCTCTGTGAAAAATCCCGGGAATAATTCCCAAGCGCGTTGCACACATCACACTTCAGCTCCCCGCGAAGGCCCACCTGTCGGTGAGCCGAAGCATCCACTCCAACCCCGCGAAACCACGTTTCCTGTCTCCTCCCTCTGCGTCCCGGCAGGCAGGGGTTGCCGCGCCCGGAGGGAATGAACAGCGCGGGGCCCGGAATTGGCGGCCGTCCTCGCGAGCGCCTCCCGCGCCGCGACCCACACCAGGAGTCCGCCAGGATGCGCAACCGCTCGCCGTGGTCCACGGCCCTCTGCTCCGCTGCCCTGCTGTTCTTACTGGCCTGCAATGGGAAGGGGGAGCTCACCCAGGAGAGTGGCTCGCCTCCCGGCTCCAGCGAAACGCCGTCGACGGGCAACCCGTCCGTTCCCAGCGCGCCCTCCACGGATGACGAAGACGACACGCCGGACCCGTCGGAGCCGCCGCCCGTCATCGTCATCCCGGTTCCCCCTCCCTTCCCGAACCCGGAGCCGCCGCCCTCCGAGCCGGAGCCCCAGCCGGAACCCCAACCCGAACCTGAGCCCGAGCCTCAGTACTCGCGCATCCTCTGGGTGGCGCCCAGCGGCAGCGACAGCTCCTCCGCCACGGAGACGGCGCCGCTGCGCACGGTGACGCGCGCGCTGGAGCTGGTGCGTCCGGGCGAGGCCATCTTCCTGAAGACGGGCACCTACGCCGAACGCCTCAAGCTGGAGGAGAAGGGCGGCTCGGCGACAAAGCTGCTCACGCTGCGGGCCGCGCCGGGCGCGAAGCCGGTGGTGAAGCCGTCCGGGAGCGGCTCCGCCCTGGTGGACGTGCGCGGTGCGTACTGGAGCATCGAAGGGCTCACCATCGACGTGGCGGGCAACGCCTTCTTCGCGGTGCTGTTCCGCGGCGTGGGCGCGCACCACGGCGTGCTGCGGGGCTCCACGCTGAAGAACGGCACCGCGGGCGCGGGCGTCAACGTGTGTGAGAAGTCCAGCGACGTCCTCATCGAGGGCAACACCATCTCCCACTTCAACCGCAACGGGGATGACAGCCACGGCGTCATCGTCCAGACGACGGCGCGCAACGTGGTGGTGCGCGGCAATGACATCCACCACAACTCCGGGGACGCGGTGCAGTGCATCGGGCCCGAGGGCGGCGCCACCCTCTCCGGCACGCCCTTCGACAACCTCCTCGTGGAGGACAACGAGCTGCATGAGAACCGGGAGAACGGCGTGGACGTGAAGACCTGCACCCGCGTCACGCTGCGCGGCAACATCATCTGGGGCCACAAGACGTCGTCCACCTCACGCGGCGAGGGCGTGGTGGTGCACCTGTCCGCCAGGGACGTCACGCTGGAGGACAACGTCTTCTACAACAACGGCCGCGCCATCAGCATTGGCGGGGTGCGCCAGGGCGCGCCGCCCACCAACGTCGTCGTCCGCCGCAACCTGGTGCGGGACGGGCTGGGCGGCGGCGAGGAGGGCAGCGGCATCCGCGTGGACACCACGTCGAACGTGAAGGTGCACCACAACACCGTCTGGAACATGCCCGGGCCGTGCCTCACCTTCGGCCATGGCGACACCGGGGCCAGCGCCGGCCTGGATGTGCGCAACAACGTCTTCTCCGGCTGCGGGGTGGCGGTGCGCGGCGGACCCGGGCGCTCGGGGGCGGTGGTGGACGCCAACCTCTACTTCCGCAACACGGGCTCGGCCCTCTTCCGCCTCAATGGCGTGGACATGGGCTTCTCGCAGTGGCGCTCGCAGAGCGGGCTGGACGGCCGCTCCCAGGAGAAGGCCCCCGGCTTCGTCAACATCGACACCGGGGACTTCCGCCTGGGGTCGGGTTCGCCCGCGCTCAACGCGGGGCTGTCGCTGGGGTTGACGTGGTGCGGGCCAGGCCCGGACCAGGGCGCTTTCGAGTCGGACTGCCCCTGAGCCGCGAGGGCGTGTAGAGTGGGGTCCCCTTCTGCCCTGGACCCCACTCTCCACGTGCCGTCCTCGTTGGAATTCGTATCCGGCATCTCCCTGGTGCCCTCGGACTCACCCTCGCGGGAGCTGCTGGCCGCGGCGGCCGCGCGTGCGGGCCTGCGGGTGGTGGACGGCCTCGAAGAGGCCTCCCTGGCGCTGGTGGACCTCACCGCGCCGGGCGGGCTCGCCGCGGGTGAGGCCCTGCTCGACGCCGCCCTCGCCGCGCACCTCACCCTGGTGGTGCTGGTGGCGCCAGGGGAGGGCGCCTTCGCCACCGCCCAGTCCCTCAAGCCCGCGGACGTCGTCACCGCGCCGGTGGCCATGCACGAGCTGGCCTGGCGGCTCCAGTGCGCCGCCGAGCGCCACGTGGAGCGCGAGGAGCAGGCGCGCAGCCAGGAGGACCTGGCGCTCCTCCTGGAGCTGACGGCGGACTACGCGGAGACGTCCGACGTGGAGGTGCTGCTGCACGGCGTCACCCGGCGCCTGGCGGAGAAGCTCGACATCGCGCGCGCCACGCTGGTGATGCTCGGCCGCAGCGCGGATGAGGGCATCATCGTCGCCGCCAGCGACGACCCCACGCTCAAGGATTTGCGCATCGACCTGTCGCGCTACCCGGAGATTCGGGAGGTGATGCGCACGGGAAAGCCGGTGGTGATGCAGGAGGCCTCCACCCACCCGCTGCTGGGGGACGTGGAGCGGCGCGCGGTGGCCGCCCGGGGCATCCACGCCATCGCCGCGCTGCCGCTGCCCATCCGCGGGCAGGTGCGCGGCGTGCTGCTGCTGCGCGCGGCGGGACGGCGGCGCACCTTCACGCCGCGGGAGATTGATTTCCTCACCACCGTGGCGCACGCCACCGCGGTGGCCCTGCGCAACGTCTCCGTGCTCCAGTCCGTGCGCGGACAGACGGAGGCGGAGAAGACGGCGCGCCTGGCCGCGGAGGAGCAGGCGGCGTCGTTCAAGCCGTACCAGCTCTTCTTCGCGCACGTCAGCGAGGGCGTGGCCATCCTGGACGACAAGGCCTGTGTGCTGTCGCTGAATCCCTCCGGCGCGGCCATGCTGGACGTGGCGGCGGCGGACGCGCGGGGCCGACACCTGCACCAGGTCACCCAGCCGGTGGATGAGAACGTGCTGATGGAGTTGGTGACCACCGCCGCGCGCGGGGAGGCCCGCTCCGGCGCGGACGTGCAGGTGTGCACCCGCACGGGCCGCCGTTTGACGCTGTCCATGTCCGCCGCGCCGCTGCGCGACGAGGAGGCGGCCACCATCCTCTCCTTCCGCGACGTCACGGACGCGCGAAGGCTGGAGGACGAGCTGCTCCAGACGAAGGACTTCCTGGAGCGGCTCATCGACTCGTCGGTGGACGCCATCATCGCGGCCGACCTGAAGGGGCGCATCATCCTCTTCAACAAGGGCGCGGAGGCGCTGTGCGGCTACACCGCGCAGGAGGCCCTGGGCGGCGGCCTCACCGTCCACCAGCTCTATCCGCCGGGCGTGGCGAAGCGGGTGATGGCCATGATTCGGGCCCCCGAGCACGGCGGCAAGGGCCGGCTGTCCCTCATCCGGGAGGAGCTGATGCACCGCTCCGGTGAGCGGGTGCCGGTGAACATGACGGCCTCCATCGTCTACGAAGGGGGCCGCGAGGTGTTCAGCGTGGGCATCTTCACGGACATGCGCGCGCGCATGCAGTTGGAGCGCAAGCTGTCCGACGTGGAGACGCGGCTGGAGGAGAGCGAGAAGAGCGCGGTCATCGTCGCGCTCGCCGGCACCGCCGCGCACGAGCTGAACCAGCCGCTCACCTCGGTGATGGGCTACGCCGAGCTGCTGAAGCGGAAGCTGAAGGAAGACGACTTCGCCTGGAAGCCGGTGGACATCATCTACCGCGAGGCGGAGCGCATGGCGGAAATCGTCCGGAAGATTGGCAAGATTACCCGCTACGAGACGAAGTCCTACATGGGGGCGCAACAGATTCTCGACCTGGACAAGGCCACCTCCCATGAAGACTGAGACCCGAGCCGTGCGCATCGCCGGCGGCCCTGCCCCCGAGTCCTTCCAGGCCCTGTTCGAGGCGCTCGACGCCCCCGCGGCCCTGTGTGACCCGGCCCTGCGGCTGGTGGCCGTCAACGACGCCTTCCGCCGCTTCTGCGCGGACCAGCACGCGTCCGTGGAGGAGGTGGCGCGCACCCTGGCCGGCGCCAGCGTGCCCGCGGATGGCGCGAG
>JBKGHI010000202.1:0-16603 GCA_046520405.1 Myxococcus sp. 1LA | reverse complement strand
CATTCCTCGTGGGTCGGGCGCCAGCCCCGTGGATAACTGTTCGGAAATGTCGGGACTTTTGTGGCGTCAAAACCCCCGACATTTCCGAACAGCGAGCTCCGCATCCGCGACCGGACCCCCGCCGGGCCGGACCTGCTCCGGGGGATGAAGAGCCCGCGAGGGGGCCGGGGCTCGGACACCCATCTTGGGCTTCAGTGCTTCGCCTGGACGCTCAGTCTCATGGGCCAGGGTAGCCCACGGGCCATTCACTCTCCGGATGGCCGGCGGCCTGGTGGAGGGTGGGCGCTTCCTGGCGCCGTGCTCGTGCGTCCTCTCGCGCGAGAAAGGCCTGTCGCGCGCGACGGAGGTCATGACCGCGCCGGGCTTCGAGGACGTCGAGGTAGGGGCTGACGCTCCTGGTGACGCGGCAGATTTCCGCGAAGCGTCGAACCTCGTCCGACGTGGTGAGCCCGGAGAGGAGCGCATCGTGAATTGCACGCACGGCGATAGGGAATCCCAGCTTGTTTCGGTACTTGAAGAGGTCGGCGACCGTCTTCGCGACGCCGTAGACGGTGATGGGCAAGCCCCAGAGCTGCCGTTGCTCGATGCCTTCGGACTGCGCATGCCCCGAGAATCGGACCACATGGAGCGGTGGCTCGTTCCACCGAGGCTTGCGTGCGTGCTCACCGATGGCCATCCAGACCGCATCGGGAGCTCCAGGCAGCAGCCCATGAATCCACAGGGCGGATTTGAGGCAGAGCACGCCTCGTGGGACGCGCTTCGCGGCAATCGCCTCCGCTGTCACCCTCACGCTCGAACGGGCCCAGACACCGGGCGCGACTTCTCGCATGCCGCCGACATTGCAGAGCAGGTTGAGCTGGCTGCGTGGAGCGCCGTGGGCCTCCAGGTCCTTTGACCGCAGCAACCCCAATGACTCCGCCAGCGTGGCCACGGAAGGCCGGCTCTTGTAGCCAGGCCTCCGGCGCATTCTGCTCCCCATGCCCCATCCCTCCCCAGCGCCCGGTGTTCCCGGAGCGCGAACCGGGAGCAGCGTACCGGGGAGGCCCGACAGACTTCCGCGAGGTGGCTCAGCGCGTGGCCTGCTCCTTCGTGGAGAAGGTGAACTCCGCGCGGCGGTTCCTGCGGAACGCATCTTCCGTGTGCGCGTCCGACAGCGGCCGCTCCTCGCCGTAGGAGACGATGGAGAGCTGCGAGGACTCCACGCCCAGGTTGCGCAGGTAGTCGCGCACCACGGCCGCGCGGCGGTGGCCCAGCGCGATGTTGTACTCCGTGGTGCCCAGCTCGCAGGTGTGGCCCGACACCGTCACCCGCGTCAGCGGCCGCTCCCGCAGGCCCGTGGCGAGCTGCGCGAGCATCTCCCGGGACTCGGGCCGCAGCGTGGCCGAGTCGAGCTCGAAGTACACCGGGTCCGCCGACAGCGAGCCCATGGCCCGGCGGGCTGCTTCTTCGTCCTCATCGGCGTTGCGGGTGGACGTGGCCGCCGTGGCGGTGGGGCTCCGGTGCGCGTTCGGCAGTTCGTCCGTCACGGAGGACGTCTTCTGCTTGGAGGCGCAACCAACCAGACTGACCGCGGCAAGGAGAGACAGGAGGGTTCGGTTCATGCTTCCTGTCATTTTCAAGCCCCGTGCCGTGCGCCCGTCTCTCTGAGACATCTGAAACGTGGCACGTCCACCGTTGCAGCGTGCCCAGGTCAGCGTTGCGGATTGCCTTCCGCGCGTTCGCGGCGGTGAATGGTGGAGACGTCGATGCCGAGCAGCTCGGCCGCCTTCGTCTTGTTTCCCCCGCAGCGAGCCACGGCCCAGGCGATGTACTCCGTCTCCACCTGTCGCAGCGGGATGATGGTGCGCTGCGCCGCGGCCAGCGGGTGGTTCTCCTGGCTGGTGTCCGAGGGCAGGTGTGGGCGCAGTTGCGGCAGGTCCACCACCTCCGTGGAGCCGAGCACCACGAGCCGCTGCACCAGGTTCTCCAGCTCGCGCACATTGCCCGCCCAGGGCAGGGTGCCCAGCGCGGCCAGCGTCTCCGGGGAGAAGCGCTGCACCACGGAGCGCGGATTGCGCGCCTTGGCCTGCTGGAGGAAGTGCTCGATGAGCGCGGGGATGTCCTCGCGGCGCTCGCGCAAGGGCGGCAGCCGCAGGGTGACGACGTTGAGCCGGTAGAAGACATCCGCGCGGAAGCGGCCTTCCTTGACGCGCGTCTCCAAATCCTGGTGCGTCGCGGCCACCACCCGCACGTCCACCGTGCGCGAGCCATCCGCGCCCACCGCGCGCACCTCGCCGTCCTCCAGCACCCGGAGCAGCCGGGCCTGGAGCTCGGGGGCCATGTCCCCAATCTCGTCCAGGAACAGCGTGCCGCCGTCCGCCTCCACGAAGAGGCCGCGCCGCGCCGTGGTGGCCCCGGTGAAGGCGCCCTTCACGTGACCGAACAGCTCGCTCTCCAGCAGCGTGTGCGGCAGCGCGGTGCAATTGACGGCCACGAAGGGGCCCGCGCGCCGGGTGCCCTCGAAGTGCAGGGCCCGGGCGACCAGCTCCTTGCCGCTGCCGGACTCGCCGCGCACCAGCACCGGGGCACTGGACCAGGCCACCCGCTCAATCAGCGCGTAGAGGTCTCGCATCGCGGCGCTGCCGCCCACCAGGGCGCCCAGTCCCCCGCGGTCCGCGGCCTGCTGCTTGAGCGTGCGGTGCTCGGTGCGCAGGCGTCGCTGCTCCAGCGCGCGCTCCAGGGACAGGCGCACCTCGTCCAGCCGGAAGGGCTTGGTGAAGTAGTGGAACGCGCCGCGCTTCATCGCCTCCACGGCGCTCTCCACGCCGCCGAAGGCCGTCATCATCACCACGGGCAGCTCCGGGTCGAGCTTGCGCGCGGCGTCCAGCACGTCGAAGCCATCCACGTCCTGCATGCGCAAGTCACACAGCACCGCGTCGTAGACGCGCAGCCGCAACTGCGCGATGGCGTCCGCGCACCGGTGGCGATATCGACCTTGTAGCCGTCATCCGTCAGTGGTTCCTTCAGCATCTGCCCCATCTCGACGTGGTCGTCGACGACAAGGACCCTGGCTCTAGACGACATGTCGCTCCTCTCCGGCGGGCGCCGCGACGGGCCAGCGCACGGTGACGCGGGTTCCTCGCTCCGGCGCGCTGTCCAGTTCGATACGGCCTCCGTGGTTGCGCACGATGTGCGCCACCATCGTCAGGCCCAGGCCAGTGCCCTGGCCGCGCTTCTTGGTGGTGAAGAAAGGGTCGAAGACCTGGTGCACGTGGCGGGGGGCGATGCCGCAGCCGTTGTCCTCCACGTCCACGCGCACCATGCCCCAGGCGCCTGGCGCGTCCCCCGTGTCCAGGCTCGCGCTCAGGTGGACGCGGCCGCCCGGCTCGCAGGCGTCACACGCGTTGAGCACCAGGTTGATGAGCACCTGCTGGAACTGGTCGGGGTCGGCCGCCACCGCGGGCATGGGCGAGGCGACGGACACCTCCAGCTTCAGCCGGCGCCGCTCCGCCTCCATCCACAGCAGCTCCCGGACGCTGTGCACCAGCGGCTCCAACGCCACCGCCTGCGCGTCCGCTGGCTGGAGCCGGGAGAAGTCGAGCAACTGGCGCAGCGTCCGGCTCACCCTGTCTATCTGTTCGACGATGGTGCCCAGGCCGGCGGCCTGCGGGTGCTCGGCGCCCAGCTTCTCCAGGACGTACTCGGCCCTGCCGCGGACGATGCCCAGGGGCGTGCCAATCTCATGCGCGATGCCCGCCGCCAGCACGCCCACGGTGGCCAGCTTCTCCGCGCGCAACAACTGTCCCTCCAGCGCGCGCAGGCTGCTCACGTCCTCGATGACGACCAGCGTGTGGACCTCGGGCGTCTTGGGCTCCAGCGGCACCGCGTGGACGTTGTACTGGCCCGGCTCCTCGAAGAGGCAGAGCGGCTCGCCGTGGAGGCTGCGCACCCGGCCGTCGAGTGTGGCGGCGTGGACCAGCTCCTCCAGCCGCTGGATGACGGGCGCCTGGGCGTGCGGAAAGGCGGCCGTGAGCGGCTGGCCCCCGACGTCCGCCGGCATGCGGGCGCTCAGCGCGCGGTTGGCGGCGGAGATGTGCCGCGTGGCGGAGAGCGCCAGCACCCCGGTGGGGATGTTGTCGAGAATCTTCTGCGTCTTGTCGTGCAGGTGGGCCAGCCGCTGCGCGTGGAGCTGGCTCTCCCGCAGGGCCTCCGCCCGGCTGCGCGCGAGCACCACGTACACGCCAAAGGCGATGAGGAACGCGGAGACGAGCACCGCGGCCAGCGACAGGCGCAGCACCAGGCCCCGCTCGTGCGTCCGGAGCACGCGCGTGGACGCGAGCGTCGCCACCGGCCAGGCCGCGCCATTCTTGAAGCGCACGGGGCCAAAGGTGGCCACCACCTCCGAATCCCCCAGGCCGAGCCGCGCCGCCTCCTTGCGCTCGATGACGCGCGTCCCGGCTTCACCAGCGCGCATGTCCCGCGCCAGCGCGGCGAGCTGGGCGTCAGGTGGCCTTCCGCCTCCAGCCGCCGGTACGCGTCCGCCAGGCGGGGATGCGCCAGCGCCGTGGGCGTGCCGTGCGCGCCCAGCACCAGCAACTGGGTCTCCGTGTCCGAGGCGAGCAGCTTCAGCGGCGCGAAGAGGGGCTCGGCGTCCACCAGCACCACGACGACGCCACCCCCGTTCGGCGCGTCCTCCGGCAACGCGGTGGCGAAGGCGCGCAGCCAGCCCGACTGGGCTCGGGGCAGGGGCGGCGACGAGACGATGTGGCCCGGCGGGTGGCTGCGGGCCTGGGCCACGGTGGGGGCGAGGTCCTCCGCCGTGAACTGGTGCGTCATCGCCGCGGCGCTGCGCCGGTCCACCAGCCGGAGCCGCTCCCGCTCATCCGTCCCGAAGACGAGGATGGCCTTGTACTGGCCCACCGCTTCCAGCAGCGCGTGCATCTCCCGCCGGTGCTCCTCCGCGGTGCCCGGCTGGGCGAGCAGCTCGCCCGCGAAGCGGAGGTCCTCTTCCGCGTCCTCCAGGGCGGCGGAGACGCCTCGCACGGCCTCCTGGAGCTGGGCCTGGCGCTCGCGCGCCATCTGGTCCACCAGCGCCTGCCGGTCGCGCTGCATGAAGTGGAGGACGCCCGCGATGATGCCGGAGAGCACCCCACACAACAGCAGCACTGGCAGGACAGGCAGGCGCATGAACTCGGGAGGCGGTGACTTCACCGAGCGCGGGGGCCTCGGTGTCCGCCGGGCCTCCACGCCGCCTGGCAGCGCTTCGTCCCGGAGGAAACCTGGGCTGATAGCAACGCCCGTGCCCCGGACGTCTCCCTCTACGGGAGGGCGTTGCCGCGCGGCGGACCGCCGCAATCTGCACGGCCGCCGTTGCATCCTGCCAGGGCCGACGCGGGTGACGCGCGCCGGCGAAGGCAGGCGGGTGGGGACAGGCGCCGCTCAGCGGCGGGACGCCTGCTGGGTGAGCTGCTGGGACGCCTCGCGCACCTTGCCCTGGATGCGGCGCAGATTCTCCGGCCCCATGCGCAGCAGGTGCTTCTGCGCGGCCGTCAGCCCTTCCAGCTTCGGGTCGGCGTAGACGAACAGCGCGCCCTTGGGGACCACCTCCACGTCGCCGTCGATGACGGGCACGGCGAGCACCTGCTCGAAGGCGAGGTGCAGCGTGGCGTCGAAGGTGCTGCCGGGGCGGGCGGACTCCTTGTGGAGGCGCTCGGCCAGGTGACGCACGTCGCGGTAGGTGGACACCAGCACGCCCAGGTCGAGCGAGCCCACCACCTTGCCGATGACGTCGAAGCGCGCGTAGCTCTTCTTCTCGATGACGAGCTTGCCGGCCTTGCGGCGCGCCTCGAAGGTGCCGGGCGGGGCGAGGAAGCTCACCGCCTCGCGGGGGCTGTCACCGGCGGCCACGTTGCCCACGACGGTGACGACGCGGCGCAGCAGGTCCTGCTCCTTCAGCCATGCGGCGAACTCCGGCAGGGTGGACGCCCGCGCGAGCTTCGTGCGGAGCAGCGCGTCCAACTCCGCGGAGGAGGGCAGGGCCGGCTCCGCGCGCGGCGCCAGTCCCGGGTGGGACGGCTTGGGAATCACCGCCACGGATGGCTGCGGGAGCTCCGTCGCCGACTGTCGCAGCACCAGCCAGGTGCCCACGCCCGCGAACAGCACCACCAGCGCCGCCACACCCACGCCCCAGTGCAGCCGGCGCTGGGGATTCGTCACCACTTCTTCAGGGTTGCTCATGCGTCCATCCTCCGAGGGATGCCGCATGGGATTGCAGCCGCGATGCCAGGGCCGACGCGGCGCCAGGATGCGGCGCGTCTCCCTCTGAGACACGGGCCAGGCTGTGGCCCTCGGGGCACGCTCGCCTGCCCTGCGAGCGTGGCGTGCTGCGTGGCGCCCCGTGGCGAAGCGCCACGGAGCGCGGACAGCGGACTCAGGCCCGGGGACGGGACGCGCCGGACGGGTCATCGCCCGTGGCCGTGAGGGCGGCCTCGGCGGGCGCTTCGGACCAGCGGATGTGGAAGGCGGCCGCGGTGCCGTCGAACTCCTCGGGGATGCTGACGACCCGCCACCCACCGCACAGCTCCACCGCGCGCGCCAGCAGCCCCGCCGCGAAGGTGGGCAGGTCGGCCAGCACGTCGTTCATCCGCAGCTCCACCGAAGTGGGGCCCGCTCGACGATTTCGACCACACTGAAGTTGTTGCCGGCGCGAAAACCCATCCCCGCGCGCAGCAGCATCCTCCGCGGCCCGGCCAGCCGGACGACGCCCAGCAGGGCCCGGCCGAAGAAGGTGCCGAAGTACGCATCCATGAACCGCTCGCCCAGCGAGTAGTAGGCCGCCTCGGCGGGGACACCCGCGTAGACGTGGCCAGCGGTGATGCGGAGGAACTCCTTCCACTGCTCCAGGGAGTAGGCCCGCTCCAGCTTCTGGTCGAGATCCAGCCCCGCCCGGCGCAGGTGCTCGCGGCACGCCGGAGTGAGGCGGTTCTCGAGGGCGCGCACGAAGAGCGCCTCGACGGTCTGGGTGAAAACAAGCTTCTCGGAAGGAGTCATAGAGGCGCCCCGTATACACCGAGCGGGTCGTGGGATGCTTGCCTACTGGTGAATGTTCGTTCAGTGAAACTGTCCGCGAGTGTCAGAACGGGCTGCGTCACGCACGGGTTGTTGGTGTGACATGTAGGCGACATGCACTGGGCGCACCTCCTGCCCCCTCTAGACATGGAGTGCCTTGAATCCAGTTCTATCCCATTTGGGTGCGGGTAGGGGAGAGGGGGGGCGGTCAACGTTGGGGCCGGCGGGGTGCTGGCAGGCCCGAGAAGGCCATTGCGCCGGGGTGGGGCTGGCCGCAAAGACGAGGGCCATGGACACGCGCGCCCCTGGCTCCTCGAAGACGGACCCGTCCTACGACGTGCTCCACCAGCAGCGGACCCGGCTGCCCCTGGACGTGCTCTTCGCGCCGCGCAGCGTGGCCGTGGTGGGGGCCACCGAGCGTCCCGGCAGCGTGGGGCGCACCGTCCTGTGGAACCTCATCAGCAATCCCTTTGGCGGCACCGTCTACCCCATCAACCCGAAGCGGCCCAACGTGCTGGGCATCAAGGCGTGGCCGTCGCTGAGCGCGCTGCCGGAGCGGGTGGACCTGGCCGTCGTCGTGACGCCCGCGCAGGCGGTGCCCGGCGTCATCCAGGAGTGCGCGGAGCTGGGCATCCGGGGCGCCATCATCCTCTCCGCGGGCTTCAAGGAGATTGGGGCGGAGGGGGAGCGGCTGGAGCAGGAAATCCTCCGCATCGCCCAGGCGGCGCAGGTGCGCATCATCGGCCCCAACTGCCTGGGGGTGATGCGGCCGCCCAGCGGCTTCAACGCGACGTTCGCCGGCGCCATGGCCGGCCGGGCAACGTGGCCTTCATCAGCCAGAGCGGCGCGCTGCTCACGTCCATCCTGGATTGGAGCCTGCGCGAGGCGGTGGGGTTCAGCGCCTTCGTGTCGGTGGGCTCGATGCTGGACGTGGGGTGGGGTGACCTCATCGACTTCCTGGCGGACGACCCGATGACGCGCTCCATCCTGCTGTACATGGAGTCCATCGGTGACGCGCGGGCGTTCCTCTCCGCCGCGCG
The DNA here is from genome assembly GCA_046520405.1 of Myxococcus sp. 1LA. GTDB lineage: Bacteria > Myxococcota > Myxococcia > Myxococcales > Myxococcaceae > Myxococcus. The sequence continues at coordinate 8,516 of JBKGHI010000202.1, read as the reverse complement.
CGAGGTGGCGCTCACCAAGCCCATCATCGTCATCAAGGCGGGGCGCACGGCCCAGGCCGCGCAGGCCGCGGCGTCCCACACCGGTTCGCTGACGGGCAGCGACGAGGTGCTCAGCGCCGCCTTCCGCCGCACCGGCGTGCTGCGCGTGGGCTCCATCGCGGACCTCTTCTACATGGCGGAGACGCTGGCCCGGCAGCCGCGCCCCGCGGGCCGCCGCCTCACGGTGCTGACCAACGCGGGCGGCCCCGGCGTGCTGGCCACGGACGCGCTGGTGTCGGGCGGCGGCGAGTTGGCGACGCTCAGCCCCTCCACGCGACAGGCGCTGGACGCCTTCCTCCCGCCGCAGTGGAGCCACGCCAACCCGGTGGACATCCTGGGTGACGCGGACCCGGAGCGCTTCGCCAAGGCGTTGGAAATCACGGGGCGCGACGAAGGCAGTGACGGCCTGCTCGTCATCCTCACGCCGCAGGACATGACGGAGCCCACCCAGACGGCGGACCGCCTCAAGCCCTACGCGAAGCTGCATGGCAAGCCGGTGCTGGCCAGTTGGATGGGCGGCTCCGAGGTCGCGGCGGGGGAGCGCATCCTCAATGACGCGGGCATCCCCACGTTCGGTTATCCGGACACGGCGGCGCGCATCTTCAATTACATGTGGCGCTACACGTACAACCTGGCCGGCCTGTATGAAACGCCCGCGCTGGCCGGGGACGTGGGCACGGCCCGCGATGACGCGCGCCGCTGGGTGGATGAGGCGCGCGCCGCCGGCCGGACGCTGCTGACGGAGTACGAGTCCAAGAAGCTGCTGGCCGCGTATGGCATCCCCATGGTGGAGACGCGGCTGGCGGTGACGGAGGACGCCGCGGTGGCGGAGGCGGCGGCCCTGGGCTACCCGGTGGTGGTGAAGCTGCACTCGCTCACGGTGACGCACAAGACGGAGGTGGGCGGCGTCCGGCTCAACCTCGCGGACGCGGACGCGGTGCGAGGCGCCTTCCGCGACATCCAGGCGCGGCTGGAGGCGCTGGGGCAGGCGCGCGCGTTCGACGGCGTCACGGTGCAGCCCATGGTGCGGCTGGACGGGTACGAGCTCATCGTCGGCAGCAGCGTGGACGCGCAGTTCGGGCCGGTGCTGCTCTTCGGCGCGGGCGGGACGCTGGTGGAGGTGTTCAAGGACCGGGCACTGGGCCTGCCGCCGCTGAACACGACGCTGGCGCGGCGGATGATGGAGCAGACGCGCATCTACGAGGCGCTGAAGGGCGTGCGCGGCCGCCCGCCGGTGGACCTGAAGGCGCTGGAGCAGCTCATGGTGCGCTTCAGCCAGTTGGTGGTGGAGCAGCGCTTCGTGAAGGAGGTGGACATCAACCCGCTGCTGGCGTCGCCGGAGCGCCTGCTGGCGCTGGACGCGCGCGTCGTCCTCTGCCCGGCGTCGGTGACGGAGGCGGAGCTTCCGAAGCTGGCCATTGTCCCGTACCCGGAGCAATACGTGGCGCCGTTCCGGCTGCGCAGCGGTGAGGAAATCGTGCTGCGGCCCATCCGCCCGGAGGACGAGCCGCGGATGGCGGAGTTCCACCGCACGCTGTCGGAGCAGACGGTGTTCCTGCGCTACGCGGGGCTGATGCAGCTCAGCACGCGGGTGGCGCACGCGCGGCTGGCGCGCATCTGCTTCAACGACTACGCGCGGGAGATGGCGCTGGTGGCGGAGCGCAAGGACGGGGAGCTGCTCGGTGTGGGCCGGCTCACGCGGCTGCGCGGGACGACGGACGCGGAGTTCGCCATCCTCATCAGCGACCAGGTGCAGCGGCAGGGCCTGGGCGTGGAGATGCTGACGCGGCTGGTGGACATCGGCCGGGACTGGGGCATGAAGCGCATCGTCGCGGACATCCTCGCGGGCAACCGGGCCATGCAGACCATCAGCCGGAAGCTGGGCTTCTCCATCCTCCAGCACGAGGAGCTGGCGCCGGACATGGTGAAAGCCGTGAAGGTGCTCTGAGCGGACGAAGCAAGGGCCGCCGGCCCGGGGTGTGAACACCGCGGGGCGGCGGCCTCGCTGGTGGCTACGGATGCTGCGCGTTCCAGAGCGTGGTCTGGATGTTCGCGGCCTCCTGGAGGTGGGCCTGGACCGTCTTTCGGATGGCCATCAGCTCCTCCTTGAGCGCCGGGTTCTGGACTTGCTGCGCGAGCAGGCCGTCACCCAGCAGGGCCGTGCCACCGTGGGCGGTGACCTGGGCATCCATCACCGACAAATCGAAGGCGGGGCCCTCGACGCCGCCCAGCAACTCCAGGGTCCGCTGCGCCGTCAGCTGGAGGTGCTGTGACACCGGGCTCTCCGCGGGCGCGATGCCCTGGGCCATGGCCAGCTGCTCCAGTCGCTGAATGACCTCCGTGTGCATGGTGACCATGCGCGCGTTGTAGTCACGCGCCGTCGGGTCGGTGGCCCGTGCCTGGCCCAACTGGCCCAGCATCACCTCGCCTGCGTTGGCCACCAGGGCCACGCCCACAATTTGGGCGTCCGTGAGCGCCATCCCCTCTGCCGCGGCCGCCTGTTGCGGACCCAGCGGATTCTCATTGGCGCTGCTCTCACCGCAGCCGGCGAACACCACGGCCGTCCCCACCAACGCAGCACCCAACACCGCTCGTGTGATTCGCATGACTGTCGTCCCCCTCATGTGATGTTCAGATGAAGGTTGGGCAGTTGAAAAGCACACCGCCATGGGCGGGAAGAACGAGCCCGCTGTGCGCGCGACAACGCTTTTCACGAACGGCCCAGGCGGGGCAGGCAGCCCTCGCCCCGGCGTGGACAGCCGCTACTTGAAGTCCGCGGGGGACAGCCCGTGGCGGCGCAGCAGCTCGTAGAAGTCCGTGCGGTTGCGGCTGGCCATGCGCGCGGCGGCGGCCACGTTGCCCTTGGAGCGCCGCAGCACCTCACAGAGGTAGCGCCGCTCGAAGCGGTCCCTGGCCTCACGCAGCGTCGGCAGCTCGCCGGAGGGACTCAGCAGCTCCGGCTCCTCCTCGCGCACGGCGTCCGACACCCCTCGCGCGGAGGAGGGCGGGTCGAACATGCGGGCCACGTGCTCGGAGCGCACGTCGTCCTCGGGCGCCAGCAGCACCACCGCTTCCATGGTGTTCACCAGCTCGCGGACATTGCCCGGCCAAGAGTGGGCCTTCAGCAGCGCCAGGGCATCCGGCGCCAGGCGCGGCAGGCGCAGCCCGTTGCGCGCGGCGGCCTGCTCCAGGAATCGCGTGGCCAGGATGGGGATGTCCTCCGTGCGCTCACGCAGCGGCGGCATCACGATGGGCAGCACGGCCAGCCGGTAGTAGAGGTCCTCGCGGAAGCGCCGCTCCTCGACCTCCTCGCGCAAGTCCCGGTTGGTGGCCGCCACCACGCGCACGTCGGCCTCTTCCTCCGTCGCGCTGCCCACCCGCGCGAAGCGCCGCTCCTGGAGCACGCGCAGCAGCTTCACCTGGACGCGCGATGAGGCCTCACCCACCTCGTCCAGGAACAGCGTGCCGCCCCGCGCCGCGCCGAACAGGCCCTCACGCGTCTGGGTGGCGCCGGTGAAGGCGCCCCGGACGTGGCCGAACAGCTCGCTCTCCAGCAGCTCCGGAGGCAGCGCGCCGCAGTTGACGGCGATGAAGGGACCGCTGGCGCGGCGGGAGAGGGCGTGGACCTGCCGCGCGGCCAGCTCCTTGCCGGTGCCGGATTCGCCCAGAATCAGCACCGTGGCCTCGGACGGGGCCACGCGGGCGATGCGGTCCCTCACCTCGGCGATGGCGGGGCTGGTGCCCAGGAGCCGCTCGGGCGACGTGCCCGCGACGATGCGGCGCAGGTCCGCGAGCTCCCGTTGCAGGTCGCTGCGCTCCGTCGCGTGCAGCAGCTTCTGGAACAGCTCGTGGTCCTGGAAGGGCTTGGTGAGGAAGCCGTAGGCGCCGCGCTGCATGGCCTCGACGGCCGTTTCAATGGTGCCGTGCGCGGTGAGGATGACCACCGGCAGCTCCGGCGAGCGCGCGCGCATCTGGCCCAGGACCTCCAGGCCATCCACGCCCTCCAGCCGGAGGTCGAGCACCACCGCGTCGGGTTGCTCGCTCTCCAGCAACGCCAGGCCGCGCGCCGCCGTGAGGGCGGTGGTGACCCGCATGCCCTTGGCCTCCAGGCGCAGGGAGATGAGCTCACAGAGCTCGGCGTCGTCGTCCACCACCAACACATGTCCGCCGCGGGCCCGCGTCATCCGTCGCTCCTCTTCGCCGTCGTCTCAGGGGCGGTCGTCGCCGGGACGCCTTTGCCCAGCGGCATCACCAGCGCGAAGCGCGCGCCGGGGTTCGCGTTCTCCAGCAGCAGCACATCTCCTCCGAGCGCTCGCATCATCCGCTGCGCCAGCGGCAGGCCCAGCCCCAGGCCGTCCGCGTCGGCGGCACCCACCGCGCGGGTGAAGAAGGGCTCGAAGACGCGTGGGCGCGCGTCCTCCGGGACGCCCGGGCCTTCGTCACGCACCTCCACCCGGGCCCACGTTCCCGGCTCTCCATCCGGTCCCTGGGGCGACAGCGTCCGGGTGACGTAGACGCGCTGCCCGGGGGCGGACACGCGCACGGCGTTGGTCATCAGGCTCACCAGCGAGCGCTCCACCAGCGCGGCGTCCAGCGACGCGGGCGGCGTCGTGCCCTCTGAGATGACCACCAGCTCCGTGCCTCGCTCCTCCGCCAGCTCGGACACCTCCTCGACGGCCCGCTCGATGAGGTCATCCAACCGGCAACCCTCGTCCCTGCGCACCGTCTTGCCCGCCTGCACGCGCGTCAGGTCCAACAGCGCCGTGACCAGCCGGATTTCCCGCTCGCAGGCCACGCGCGCCAGCTCCACCACGCGCTGCTGCTGCGTCGTCAATGGGCCCGCGGTGCCATCCGCCAGCAGGCCAATGGCCGTCCGCAGCCGGGCCAGCGGCGTGCGCAAGTCATGGGACGCCGACGCCACGAAGGCGTCCTTGAGCTGGTCCAGCTCGGACAGGCGTCCCCGCATGCGGTCCAGGTCCGCCCACAGGTCGCGAATCTCGCGGGGCCCGGACACCTCCGGGAGCGGCGCGAAGTTGCCGTAGCCCACCCGGTGCGCCAGCGCCGACAGTTGCCCCAGGGGCCGCGTCACGCCCTGGGCCACCCAGCGCGCCACGGCCCAGGCGGCCACCACCGCCAGCCCGCCCAGGGTGATGCCCACCGCGATGGCGGACGAGCCGATGTCGTGCGCCCGCTTCTCCCGCTGGCGGATGGCCGAGTGGAGCGCGAGCGTGGTGTTGATCCACGCGTCGGTCAGTTGCTCGGCTAGGAAGAGGCGCTCGTTGCGCAGGGCCGGGTTCTGCAGCCGCTCGCAGGTATCACCCGCGAGGATGTGCCTGGCGTACGTTTGATAACCCTGGGCGGCGCGGAGCAGCAGCGGCTGGGTGGCGGCGCCATGAAGGGTGAGCAGGACGTCCAGGTTGGCCAGCCGCTGCCTGAGCGTTTCGGCGGCGGCCGGCACTTCGCGAGCGTTATGCTCGCACGCGAACAGCCCGTGCCGGGAGGCCACCTCGACCGCCCAGGCGGCCTGATGGACGGCCTCTTCCTTGATGACGCCGCCCAACTGTTCCTCACGGACTTCCGTCAGGAGCGAGGTCATGCGGACGATGGCAACCACCGAGAAGGCGGCTGCTCCCAACAGCGCCGCGGTCAGGAGGGCATGGGAGATGAGCAGTCGGTGTGCGAGTCGCATGGGCCGGATGCACGTCGCGCGTGGCAGCGCTTGGTCCGGAATACACCTCTACTGAGGTTGCGAACGTTGCGCAGCATTTTCGAGCGAATGTTCGCACCTGAAATTTCGCGTGTCGGCCCGGGCAGACAGGTGTCGGTCCGGGCGCGGCGAAAGGGCGTCGGGATCAGCCGACAGGTGAATCAGCCTTCAGAGGGAAAAGCGCGTCGGCACGGTCCATGAAACCAGCCCGGGCATGGTTGAGACACCTGCGCTCAAGACGTCCCGGGGATGGACCGACCGCCCCCGGCAGTTGTGGACAGAGTGGAAGGGGATGGTGTCCGCTCGGACGCTCCCGAGCGACGCCGGCGCCGCGCTGACGGTGGCGTGTGTCGCGCTTCCGCTGAACCTTGCGCTGGCGGTGGCCTCTGGATTGCCGCCGGAAGTCGGACTCGTGAGTGGCGCGGTCGCCGGTGTGGTGGCCGCCCTGCTGGGTGGCGCACGCCTCCAGGTGACGGGGCCGGAAGCCGCGCTCGTTCCCACCGTGCTGCTCATCGCCACGAAGCACGGCGTGGCGGGCGTGGTGGTGGCCACGTTGATGTGTGGCGCGCTGCAGGTCCTTCTGGGCTTCGCGCGCGCGGGCCGGCTGGCCCAGTGGATGCCCGCGGAGGTGACGCGAGGCTTCACCGCCGGCATCGGCTTGTTGCTTCTGGATAGTCAGCTTCCCCGGCTTCTCGGGGTGAGCGGCGGGGCGTCCTCGGCGCGCACGCTGGTGCTGCCCTCGCTCTGGCCTGACTGGAGCGTGCAATGGACTTCGGTGGCGGTGGGCGCCGTGGTGGTGGCCTGCATGCTCGCGTTGCCCAAGCTCCACCGCTCCATTCCGGCGGTGCTGGTGGGCCTCGTGCTGGCCACGCTGGCGTCGAGCTTCGGCGTCCTGTCCGAGGGGCTGGCGCGCGTGGGTGCGCTGCCCACGGGCGTGCCCGCGCCTGTCCTGCCGTCCTTCGCGGGCCTGGACTTCGCGGCCCTGCTGCCGGACGTGCTCGCGCTCACGGTGCTGGCGTCGCTGGGCTCGCTGCTCGCCGCGCGGGCGCTGGACCAGTTGCCCGGCCTGACGGACCACCGCACGGATGGTGACCAGGAGCTGGTGGCCCAGGGCTTTGCCAACGGCGCTTCGGCGATGTTCGGCGGCATGCCGGTGATGGGCGCCATCGTCCGCTCCTCCGTGTCAGTCCAGGCGGGCGGACGCACGCGCGCCGCTTCCGTGCTGCACGCGGTGATGCTGCTGGGTGCCTGCATCCTCGCGGGCGCGCTGGTGGCCCGGATTCCGATGGCCGCGCTCGCCGCCATCCTGGTCGTCGTGGGCACGCGGCTGCTGGACTTCCGTGGGCTGAAGGCGCTGGCGACCGACAACGCGGGCAAGGCCGCAGTGGCCGTCGCGACTGCCCTGTTCATCGCGTGGCTGGGCTTCCTCCCGGGCCTGGGCATGGGCGTGCTGCTCTCCCTGGCGCGCAGCTTCTTCTCGCCGCCGAAGGCCAACGTGCGCAGCCTCCTGCTTCGCACCGACGGGCGCCCGCTCTTCCGCAGCCTCGGCAACGGCGGTGAGGGCCTGGATGCCCGTCCCCCCGTGCAGCTGCTGCGCGTGCGCGGTGACCTGGATGTCCGCTCCGCCGCGAACCTGAGCTCGGCGCTCCAGGGGCCGCCCTGGCCGCGTCACCTGGTGCTCGACCTGTCGGATGTGAAGTACATGGACGGCGCGGGCCTGCGCACCGTGCGCGAGCTGTCGGACGTCCTGGCGGTCCGGGGCGCCGGGTCCTCGTGGTGGGGGCTCGCGGCAGTGTCGAGGCGATGCTCCAGGATGCCGGGACATGGACGGGGACCGGGCCTCATGCGCTGATGACGTCGATGGACGAGGTGGTCGAGCACATCCAGCAGCAGCACCTCCAGGACGTGCCCATCCAGACGTCCCAGCAGCCGACGTAGACACAAGGGAGGGGGACCTCCCTTCCGGCCGCGCGTGAAGAGCGGGGAGTCCGCTCCTCACGCGCGTTTTCGTTGGCGCCGATGTCGGGCGCGGGTGACGGGCGCACGCGTCCACTGGCTTGGGGGCCGGTGGTCCGCACCGGAACGCTTCGGGGGCGCTGACGGCGCGTCCTCGGAAGGTCCGGGAGCGTGAGGTGCCGACGCGAACGGTGAAGCGCGTCAGGGGCCTCTACACGGGCTCAGGCTCCCGGCCGGAACCCGTGACTTCCGAAGTGCCGCCGCGACCGGCGGAAGTCCCGAATGGCCTCGTCACAGGCCCATGAGCCCGCCGGGCGCGGCGCCTCCCGTTTCGCTGCCCGCCCCCGAGGCGCTGTCGTCGGTGCGTCCAGACCGCCGCCCCCCGTGGACGAGCCGCCCGCGCCGCTGCCACCGCCACGCGGGCCTCCGGCGCTTCCCGTGCCACGGCCTCTGCCGGAGAGGGTTCCTCCGCCGGCACCCGAGCTTCCTCCACCGTGGTCGGCGCCGCTCCCACCGCCTGTCCCGCTGGTGCCACCCGTCACGCTGTTTCCACTCGTCAGGCTGTTGCCCCCCGTTGCGCTGTGGCCTCCCGTCAGACTGTTGCCTCCCTCGAAGCCCCCCCCGCGCCCACCGCCTTCGCGCGAGGTGTCCCGGAGTCCGCGAACGGCGGGGACACCGTTGCCCACGCCGTGGGCGGTGCTGCCTCCGCCTGGGCCAGGTGCGGTGCTGTTTCCGCCCGCGCCGTGAGCGGTGCTGCTCCCGCCAGTGCCACCAGGCGCCCCCACCGCGCCACTCGCGCTGGGGGCATGGGGGG
>JBKGHI010000201.1:0-16773 GCA_046520405.1 Myxococcus sp. 1LA | reverse complement strand
AGCCCGCCGCCGAGGAGCCCGCGCCCCCCGTGGAGGAGCCCGTCGCCGAGGAGCCGCCTCCGCCTGTCTCCGCGGAGTACCCGGTACCGGACGAGCCTGCCCAGGCGGGCGCCATGGCCGCGTTCAAGGACAAGAGCAAGCTCGTGCCCCTCATCGTGATGGGGTTGGTGGGCCTGGTCTTCCTGGTGCTGATGATTGCCGTGTTCGCGGGCGCCTAGCGCGCCCGGTGGACAGAGGCCCCTGGACTGCTGCGCGGCGGGCCTGCGTTCGGAAGGCCGCCCCGGCCAGCCACTCACCGCACAACGGCCCCTGGAGCAGAAGGCCCGCGGCCCCCGCCAGGTGAGGCACCGCGCCGAGAGGCCTCAGCGCGAAAGGACCTTCTCGTCCTGCGAGGTGCGCTTGGTTCCGAAAGGGACTTCCCGCCCCGCGCGGCACGTCATCGCGCCACCTCAGCTCGAACGGCCCCGCCCTCCGGCGCGGGCGCCGCCCAGCGCTCCCGGAGCAAAGCAACCTCTTCCGCCCGCGCGTGCGTTCCACACGCGGGCTACCGCGTGGAGATGCGCGCCACCGGCTGGATGTTCAGCTCGGGCGACAGCTCCTGGTAGCTGAGCACGGAGAACGACGGGTTGAACTCGTACTCCAGCAGCTTGCGGACGTAGCGGCGGATGTCCATGGCCGTGAGGATGACGGGCCTCTGCGCGCTGGGCGGCAGGTGGCCACACTCCGAACGGACGGCCTGGACGATTTCCTGCGCCAACTCCGGCTCCAGCGCCAGGTGCGCGCCCGCCGAGGTCCGCTTCACCGAGCCGCGGATGGCGTCCTCGATGTTCGGGTCCAGCAGGTACACCACCAGGGTGCCGGTGCCGCGCGCGTACTTGTGGGAGATGTAGCGGCGCTGGGACGCGCGGACATGCTCGGTGAGCATGACGTTGTCCGCCTCCACCTGCCCGTACTCGGCCAGGGCCTGGAGGATGCCGCGCAAGTCGCGGATGGAGATTTCCTCCTCCACCAGGCGCTGGAGGATGTCCGTCAGCTTCAGCACGTTGACGACCTTGGGGACGACCTCCTTCACGATGGCGGGGAAGGCCTTCTCCAGCTGCTCCAGCATCGTCTGCGTCTCCTGCACGCCGACGAACTCGCGGGCGTTGCGCCGCAGCACGGCGGCCACATGCAGGATGATGTAGCCGGGCACGTCCCACGTCGTGAGGCCGGCGGCCTCCAGCGTGTCGCGGTACTGCTCGGGGACCCAGGCGGCGGGCTGCCGGGTGGCGGGGTTCACCGCCTCGAAGCCCTGGATGTTCATCAGCCGCAGCCGGTCCACCGTGTCGTTCACCAGGACGTGGCCCAGCGTGGCCTGGCCGGTGACGACGGGCACTTCGTTGATTTGAACCTGGTACGCGCCCGGCGGCAGCGAGCCGTTGCCACGCGCGCGCACGCCCGGGAAGCGGACGCCCAGCTCCACGAAGAGGCCATCGCGCATGAACGGGATGAGCTCGAAGAGGAACTTCCCGTTGTCCTGGCGCGAGTCCACATAGGGGACCAGCGCGTCGGACACCTCCAGGACGATGGGCGTGACGACGGGGATGAACAGCTCGGAGTCCGGATTGAGCGCCTCCTTCGGCGCGGGCTCCGCGGCCATGGGCGTGCCCAGGTCCGTCTCCATGGCCGGGCCGGCCTCCTCCGCGATGACGTCCTGCTTCTGCTTCTTCAGCATCGTCCAGGCGCCCAGGCCCGCGCCGAAGCCCAGCAGGAAGAAGGGAATCTTGGGCAGACCCGGCACCAGGCCCAGGACGATGAGCATGCCGGCGGCGATGGCGATGGCCTTCGGGTAGGCCGTGAGCTGGGTGCCCATGTCCATGCCCAGGTGATTGCCCTCTTCCTCGCCGCCGACGCGCGTCACGATGATACCGGCGCAGGTGGAGACGAGGATGGCGGGAATCATGCCGACCAGACCGTCACCGATGGTGAGCAGCGTGTACTTCTGCGCCGCGTCGGCAGCGGACATGCCCTTCTGCGTCACGCCGATGATGAGGCCACCGACGATGTTCACGACGGTGATGATGATGCTGGCGATGGCGTCGCCCTTGACGAACTTCATGGCGCCGTCCATGGCGCCGAAGAGCTGGCTCTCACGCTCCAGGTCGCGGCGCTTCTTCTTGCCCTGGTCCTGGTCGATGGAGCCGGCCCGCAGGTCGGCGTCGATGGACATCTGCTTGCCGGGCATCGCGTCCAGGGTGAACCGGGCGGCCACTTCGGCCACGCGCTCCGAGCCCTTGGAAATCACGATGAAGTTCACGATGACCAGGATGATGAAGAGGATGGCGCCGACGATGAAGTTGCCCTGCACCACGAAGTTACCGAACGCCACGACCACCTCTCCCGGGTCACCGGTGAGGAGGATGAGACGCGTGGTGGAGATGGTGAGCGACAACCGGAACATCGTCGTGATGAGCAGCAGCGTCGGGAACACCGACAGCTGGAGCGCCCCTGGTACGTAGAGGGAGACGAGGAGCAACACCACCGAGATGCTGATGTTCAGCGTCAGCAGCACGTCCAGCAGCAGCGTGGGCAGCGGGACGATCATCATCCCGATGATGGCCACGACCACCACGGCGAGGACGATGTCGGAGTACTTGGCGAGGAAGCTGTTCGAATTGGTGGCGGCCATCAGCGGTCAGGCATCCTAGGCCAACCCGGGCCCCTTCTGTCAGGGGGGGCCTTTCGAAGCCCCCGCACCTGGCCCCGCCCGGAGCAGCCGGGCAGTCAACCGAAACGGACTTTCATCCTTGCGCCGCGCTCCGTCACGCGGGTTCATCCTCCTGTCGTGCCCTGCCGTCCTGGAGGGCCGGGGTAGGCCACATGAAACCTTGGGAGAACGCAATGCGACTGAAGAATGCCTTGGGCAGGGGTCTTCCGCTGTTGTTGCTGGGTGCGTCCCTGGCCTGTTCGGCCTGTTCGGACGGCGGCACCCCCAAACCCAATCCCGGCCCCAACAACGGCAACAGTGAGACGAACGTCGTCAAGGGCAAGGCCACGGACGCCGCGGGCAGGCCCCTGGCGGGGGTGGAGGTGGTGGCGGACAACCAGGTCCTCTACAACTCTGATGTCGTGGGCGTGACGGGCGCGGACGGCACGTACCGGCTGGAGCTGGGCCAGGCGGCGACCACCTGGAACGCCAGCGCGCGGCTCAAGCGCGACTTCAACGGCCGCAACTTCACCTTCGAGCTGCACCCCAGCAACTCCAACACCTTCGCGGGCAACGAGGGCGCCGTTCGGGACTTCAGTTGGCGGCTGACCGGCACGAAGCCCGGGGGTGGCGTCTACGGCAGCGGCCTCTTCCTCAACCTGACGGACTACGTGGATCCGGCCGACCCGGATCAGGCCCTGCAACGGGAGCACGTGGAGCTGACCTTCACCCCGGTGGGCACGCTGGTGGACGGGAGCACCGGCACGCCGACGACGGCCCGAGGCACCAACACGCCGGACGGCTTCGGGTTCCCAGACCTTCCCGTGGCGCGCTACTCCGTGACGGGCCGCTACGCGCCGCCGGGACAGGCCGTCCGCCCGCTCGTCGTGCGCTTGCAGGGCGAGGACGCCTACGCCGAATCCGTGACGGCCGACTTCAAGCCCGCCATCGAGGGCGGTGACGGTCCGTACCGCATCGACGTGGAGCTGAAGTTCCCCTGAGCCGTGAGGCGCGGGGACAGCGGGCGGGGGCCTTCAGGTGGCCCCGCCCGCGCTCAGGCCCCGCCGTCGCTGCCGGACTCGGAGGACGGCGACTCCTCGGCGCTCTCCAGCGCCGCGGCGGCCAGCATCCGGGCCCGGGCGCTGAGCGGATCCTGCCCTTCCGGGTCCAGGCCCACCGCGTGGTTGAAGTCCCGCGCGGCCTCATGGACCTTGCCAAGCCGCAGGTGGACTTCCCCGCGGTTGACGAAGGGCGTGAGGTCGCTGGGGTCCAGCTCGATGGCGCGGTTGAAGTAGGACTCCGCCAGGTCCAAGTCCTCCAGTGCCAGGTGGCAGGCGCCCAGCGCCGTCTGGAAGTAGGCCTCGGTGGGGTCCATGGCCGCCAGCGACTGGAACAAGGTCAGCGACTCACGGAAGCGGCCATCCTGGAAGAGGTTGAAGCCTTCCGTGGCCCGCTCGAGCATCTCCGGGCCGGACAGGGGCTTCACGTCGTCGTTGGTCACCGTTGCCTTGGATTCAGTCGTCATCTGCACACATCCCTCACGAGGGCGGGAGGACGGCCCCGGAGCCGGTAGGGCAAGCGGTTCCGGGCGCCGGGAGCTTAGACTGTTATCGGCTTTTCCACCAAAACGGTGCGCCCCTTTGGACGCGTTCTTCCGGCCGCGACGGGAAAAAATGGATCAGAAATTGGGCAGGAAACTTCTGCCCCCCTTTCCCCCATAATCCTTTTGTAAGCAGCGCCGCCGCAAACCACCCGCTTCCCAAACTTCTGGAGAACGCAAATGACCACCGCCACCACCGCCGCCGCCGCCGCCACGAAGGCCCTCGGAGCCAGCCAGGGTCTCTCCGCCCTCGAGCAGAAGTCCCTCTCCGGCCTGACGGGTCCGGACCGTGACCGCGCCGAGGCGCAGCTCATGCTCCAGAAGCAGCAGGAGGCCACCGCCTTCGTTGCCAACCTGATGAAGAAGCTCAACGAGATCGCGATGTCCGTCATCGGCAAGATCTAATCCTGCCGCTGTAACGCGACTCTCGGAGCCGGCCTCCCTCACGGGATGCCGGCTCCTTGCTTTTGCGGGCTCGGCCGCCTCGATGCGCCGGCCCGCTCCCCTCCCCTGTCCGCGGCCCCGGAAACGACAAAGCCCGGAGCACGCGATGGCTCGCGATGCCCGGGCAGCGGTGGGAGTCAGGACACACCCCGCAAAGCAGAACCGCCGCCCCGGTCAGCGACCCGGGCGGCGGTTTCTGGGACACAAGCGGAGAACCGCTCGTGGTCGGGCTACTCGCCCCACATGTCCTTGATGAGCTCCTTGCGGCGGCTCATCAGCTTCCCGAAGAAGTTGTCGTCCCGCATCTTCTGGAACATCGCGTTCGTCTCGTGCTTCTTCGTCGTCGACTCGGCTTCCTTCTTGACCTCGTCGGCGGAGGCGTTCGGATTGCTCCGGATGAAGGCCTCCATGTCGCCCTGGACCTTCTGCTTCACCGTGTCGATGCGGCCCTCGCCAAGGTACTTCGTGCTGCCCTTGATCTCGGGGTCGTTCATCTGGTTCACGGCGGAGTTCAGCACGCCCTGCCAGGCCTGCGTCTGCTCCTGCGCGGTCGTCGCTCCCGACTTGCGCGCCGACGCGGGCGCGGTGTTCCCAACTTTGGTGGCGGTGGTCATGGGGAAATCTCCTCAGAAGAAAAGTACGTCTCGAAGGAGTTATCGCCGGTGCCAGGCCCCAAGTTGCGTCCTCGCGGGCCTGACCTCCTCGCGACCGGGGACTAGCCCTTGAGCTTGCCCAGGCTGGGGTTCTTCATCCAGGCCTTGAAGGACTCCAGGTCCTTCTGCTCGGCCTTGACGTCCGGCGGAGACGACGGCGGCGGCGGCACGTCGCCCGTCAGCGACGCGTGCTTCTTGCTGCTCGTCTCGAAGGCGTCCTTCGCACCACCCGGCGCGGCGGGAGCCTTGGGCGCGGCGGCCGGAGCGGCCGTGGCCGTCGGCGCGGCGGCAGGGGCCTCATCCGCGGCAAAGCCACGGGCGTTCAGGTAGGCCTGCATCCACTCCACGGACTCCACCAGGATGGCCGGCATGTTGGCCAGCGCCGGCGTCTTCTGCGCCTCGTTCAGGTGGCGGCTGAAGGCGTCCTTCACGTCCTGGTAGAGCTGGAAGTTCAGGGACGCGCCGGGCTTGGTGTTGGCCATCAGCGCGGACATCTTCCGCATCACCTGCTGCAGCGTGCCGGAGGCGGACTTCGCCTGGTTCTCCAGCTCGGTGATGAGCTTCTCGCGCTTGCCGGTCAGCTCGGCGGGAGCCTCCGGGGGCATCTGGGCGGGGACGCGCGGATCGGGATTCGGGTTCGACATGTCAACGACCTCCCTGACGACGAAGAATTGAGCGCCGGGCAGCCTACCAGACTCCCCGGAAGAACAGTCCATTCCGGATGTGAAATGCGACGCTCAGCGGCGGCTCAGCGCGGTGATCATGGCCGCGGCCTTGCGCACCACGGGGTCGTCCCCCGGCTGCATCGCCGCCGCCCGGCGCAAATCCTCCAGGGCCTGGGGCTTCTGGCCCATGGCCAGCTTCACTTCCGCGCGCCCCACATAGACGGACGGATCATGCGGGGTCAGCTTGGCCGCCACGTCGAAGGCCGCCAGCGCCCCCTGCCCGTTCCCCGCGGCCATCTCCACCACGCCCAGGGCCTTGGCGAAGTAGGCATCTGTCGGGTTCACGGCATAAAGGCCCTGGAAGAGCGTGCGCGCCTCGCTCACCCGGCCCTGGTAGAAGAAGTAGTAGGCCGTCTTGGCGATGGCGTAGAGCTCTTCGTCCGAATAGCCACGCACGTCCCGCAGCGTGGCCTTGCCGTCCGCCCAGCGCTGCAGGAGCGTGTCCAGCTTCGCCTCGTCCTTCGGATCATCCGGGTCCAGGACCGCCATGGCGCTAGTAGCCCTCGTCCTTCTGCGCGTCCCACATGCGGCGGATGATCTCCTTCGTCTCCTCGTTCACCTGATCCACCAGGGACAGCATGGCGGACTCTCGGTGCAGCAGGGCCTTGAGCCGCTCCAGCCGGTCCGGCGCCGCCTTCACCTTGCCCAGGCCCCGCTCCAGCATCCGGCGCTGGTCCTCCTGGCCACGGCCGGCCACACTGGCCAGGTGGGGCCGGTCGCTGAAGCCCTCCAGGTCCGCCTCATGCCCGCCGGGGTGCGGCGGCAGCGGCAGGCGGAGCTCTTCCGAGGAGTGCGCCGGCCCGATGAAGTCCAGCAGCGCCGCGGACGCCAGCGCCGGGTTCTTCGGGTTGCCCGTCTTGCGGAGCTTCTTCCGGTCGACCTGCGACGGGTCGATGAGCCGCTCACGGACGCTGCGGGGACCACCCCAGGGCCACAGGGAGGTATTCGGAGGCGGATTGTTGATTCTGGCCATCGTGATACCGAACCTCACTCCAGATGGGTGGGGGACGTCCAGCCCCCCTAGCGCCTGGCGGCGGCGGCCGCCTGCTCGCGTTGCAGTTCGTAGACGAAGTTCAGGACCTCCGCCACGGCGTCATACAGCTCCTCGGGGACCTCCTGGCCCACCTCCACACGGTAGAGCGCGTTGGCCAGGTTCACGTTCCGCATGAGCGGGATGTTGTGCTCGCGGGCAATCTCGCGAATCTTCTCCGCCTTGAGCCGCATGCCCTTGGCCACCACGCGCGGCGCGCCGTCCTTCTCCTTGTCGTACTTCAACGCGATGGCGATTTCGGCGTCGTCACTCATGGGAGGCCCCGCTGTCCCTGCATGATAGCCGCTCCCGAGCCGCTCACGCGCGGCCCTCCGGAGCGGGCTGGCCGGACTTCAAGCCGTAGACGAAGTTGAGGACCTCGGCGACCGCGTCGTAGAGCTCCTCCGGGACTTCGTGCCCCACCTCCACCCGCAGCAGGGCGTGGGCCAGGGGCACGTTGCGCAGCGTGGGCACGTCCTGCTCGCGCGCGATGGCCTTGATGCGCTCGGCCTTGAAGTCGATGCCCCGGGCCAGCACGCGCGGCGCGCCGTCCTTCTCCCGGTCGTACTTGAGGGCCACCGCCACGTGGTCCGGGTTGGTGACGATGACGTCGGCCTCGCGCACGGCCTCCATCTGCGCACCTTCCATGATCTCCTGGTGCATCTCCTTGCGCTTGGCCTTGTGGTGCGGGTCACCCTCGCTCTGCTTGTACTCCTTCTTCACCTCCTCCTTCGTCATCATCATGTCCTTCATGAAGGACTTGCGCTGCCACCAGACGTCGAAGACGCCGAAGAGGACGAAGAGGAGCGCCACCCGCGTGGCCACGCGCGTCACCAGCTCACCCATGATGGCCATGATGGCGCGCGTGTCCTGCCGCACCGTCTCCACCACCAGGGGCATGGCGTCCCGCACCACGCCGTAGACGACGTAGGCGGTGACGGAGATTTTGATGAGGTTCTTCAGCAGCTCAACAATCGCCTTCTTGTTGAACAGGTTCTTCATGCCCTGGATGGGGTTGAGCTTCTCCAGCTTCGGCATGAGCGGGTCCATGGTGAAGAGCGTCCCCACCTGGAGGTACTCCATCAGCCCGCCGACGATGGCCCCGCCCGCCAGCACCGGCAGCGACACCAGCACCACCGCGCGCACGCCCAGGTAGAGCAGCTGCCCGGTGGCCACCGACAGGTCCACCGGGTTCGTCAGGTGGTCGAAGGAGAACGTGAAGAGCGACATCAGCTCCGTCTCCATCATGTCCCAGCTGCCCTTGACCGCGGCCAGGCCCACCAGGAGCACGCCCACGCCGCTCAGGTCCTTGCTCTTCCAGACCTGCCCCTTCTTGCGTGAGTCATCCAGCTTCTTCTGGGATGGCTCTTCTGTTTTTTCTCCGCTCTCGTCCGACATGGCGCGTCCCGGAGGTAGCGGCTCAGGACAAGAGCCGCAGGGCCTGGTTGAGGGTCCGCAGCATGATGACCATCTCCCCCTGCATGCGGTCCATCAGGCGCCGAGCACCAGGAAGACGAGGAGCACGCTCACCAGGGGCTTGACGGACATGGAGATGAAGAACACCTGGATTTGCGGCGCCACGCGGTTGATGGCGCCCAGCGCCACGTCCGTGAGGAAGGTCGCCAGCATGGCGGGAGCGGCCAGGGCCAGGCTCACCCGCAGCAGGTCCGCGAACACGCGAATCATCAGGTCGAAGAAGGGCCACGGCCCGTCGTGGAAGCGCGGGAAGCCGTCCAGCGGCACCGCCACCAGGCTGTCCGCCAGCGCCTGGATGACCAGGTGGTGCCCGTTCAACGTGAGGAACAGCACCACCGCGAGCTGCACCTTGAAGCTGGAGAACAGCGTCACCTGCTGCCCGAGCTGAGGCACGTACAACTGCGCGTTGTTGCTGCCGGACATGGTGTCCACCAGGTTGCCGGCCACGCGCGCCGCCTCGAACAGCGTGTTGACGACGAAGGCGATGGTGAAGCCGATGAACACCTCCTTCGCCATCAGCGCGATGTACGGCATGGCGCTCAGGGGGATGGACGTCACCGAGCCCGCGATGAGCGGATAGAGCACGATGGAGAGCGTCAGCCCGATGCCCATCTTCAGCTCGGTGGGGACCACCTCACCGCCCAGGAAGGGGCTGAAGATGAGCACGGGCATCACCCGGCACATCACCAGCGCCACCGTGAAGATGACGGCCGAGACGTTGGCCCGGGTGCCCAGCTCCGCGATGAGGTCCGCGACGTTCATTTGATGAGCGCGGGGAACCTGTCGAAGACGTGAAACGTGAAGCGCACCAACTGGCTCCCAATCCAGGGACCCGCCATGGCCAGCACGCCGAACACGACGATGACCTTCGGCGCGAAGGTCAGCGTCTGCTCCTGAATCTGCGTGGTGGCCTGGAACAGGGAGATGATGAACCCCACCAACAGGCTCATCAGCACCGGCGGCGCCGACGCGACGAGCACCAGGAACAGGGCCTCCTGGGTGATGAACGTGAGCTGATTCATGGAGCCCTCTTCCTACAGGTAGCCGACGACCAGGCCCTTGGCGATGAGATACCAGCCGTCCACGAGCACGAACAGCAGCAGCTTGAACGGCATGGAGATGGTGGTGGGCGACAGCATGTGCATGCCGAGCGCCAGCAGGATGTTGGCCACCACCATGTCGATGACGATGAATGGCACGAACAGGAGGAAGCCTATCTGGAAGGCCTCCTTGAGTTCGGACACCACGAAGGCCGGGATGATGACCATGAAGTCATTGTTCTCCACGGCGTCGCGGTCCTCGCCCTGGCGCATCTTCTTGGCGAGGTTGAAGAAGAGCGCCCGGTCCTTGGTGGTGACCTTCTTCATGAGCCACTCGCGCAGCGGCTCCTTGGACTTGTTGGCGGCGCCCAGCATGGAGCCCACCGTCTCCGAGGAGAAGACGCCCGGACCCTTGGCCCAGATGTCCAGGCCGGCCGCGCGGTACATCTGCGTCCCCACCGGGGCCATGATGTAGACGGTGAGGATGACGGCCAGGCCGGTGATGACCTGGGTGGGCGGAATCTGCTGCGTGCCCAGCGCCGAGCGGACGATGGAGAGCACCACCGAAATCTTCACGAAGCTGGTCACCATCATCAGCGCGAAGGGCACCAGGCCCATGGCCGCGAGCGCCAGGATGAGGATGAGCGGGCGCGAGGCGAACGAGTCGCTGTTGACGGCCTCGTTGACCACCGAGTCGGGGATGGCCGCGCCCCCCCGCTTCTGCGCGAGCGCGGCGAAGGGATGAGCGGCGACCACGGCCGCGAACAGCCAGGGCGGGACGCGCGGGAGACGGGGACGGGCGGAGGCAGGGAGGTTCACGGGCACGGTCGTCAGGAGCCGGGGGGCTGGGAAGGCGAGCCACCGCTGCGGCGGGAGAGGAGCTTCTGGAGGAATGGGCTCAGTGGAACTGCATTCGTTTGCGGGCGCTGCGCGCGGATGCGCTCCACCGCCTCCACATCCAGCTTCGACAACAGTTGCAGGCCGCCCTCGCCGCCGCCCAACAGCAGGTATTCGTCCGCGGCCTTCACCACGAAGAGGCTGCGGCGCTGGTCCAGGGGCAGCCGCTCCACCACGGAGACCAGGGGCTGACGTCCCGCGGCCACGCCCTGCAGCCCCATCAGCTTGCGCAGGCCCACGTTCAGCGTGAGGTAGATGGACGCCACCACCGCGCCCAGCACGAGCAGGGTGCGCACCAGCGTCCAGCCCAGGCTCTCGGAGTCTTCCGACTCGGCCAGGGCATCCCCCGAAGCGGCGCGCTGGGAGGCTTTCGCGGCCTCGCGAGCCGCCAACTCCGCGTCCAGGGCCCGGTCCGCCGCCTGCAACTCGGCGTCGGCAGCGGAGGCGGCTGGAGCTGGCGTCGCGGGAGGGACGGCCGCGGGTTGCTCGCCCTCCGGTGCCGGCGCGCTCCCGTTCGCAGCGCCCTCCGCCACCGCGGACGCAGGCGGCGCCACCTTCGGGGCCTCGGCGCCCCGGGCCACCTGGCCTTCGGACGAGGCACCCGCAGGGGCCGCCCCCGGGTTCACCGAAAGTGCGACCGGCGCGGACGCGGACGGAGCCTGGGCGAAGGCGACGGGCGGCGCGAACACCAGCGCGGCACCAAGCAACAGGCGCATGAGGGGGGGACGGAGGACTGCCATGGCTGGGCGCGAGGCTAGTGCATCGGGCGGAGGACCGCCACGGGCCCACGCCCGGACGGCCGCTCCTGCTCGCCTGCTCTGCTTCGTCCGGGACTCAGCTCGCCAGGGTGATGATGCGCACGCCGAGCTGGCCTTCCAATTCCACCAGCTCACCCCGGGCCACCACCTTGCCGTTGACGGACAGCTCCACCGGCTCGCCCGGCCCCCGGTTCAGCTCGATGACCTGGCCGGTGCGCAGCCCCACCACCTGCTGCGCGGTGACGGGCACGCGCGCCAGCTCCACCGCAATCTGCAGGGGCACGTCTCCGAGCAGGTCGCTTCCGTCCCGCTTGCTCACATCGTCCAAGGCCGCCCCTTCCAGTTCCGGAGGTACGTCCAGCTCCGGGTTCGTGAAGTCCTCTTCTTCATCCGCGGGTTCCGCGCTCGCCTCGCCGGCGGAGCCCGGGTGGCCCGGCTCTCCCTGGACGAAGTCGGTGATGCGCGCCCGGTAGCGCCCGTCCTCGCCGACGAACACCTCCGCGTCCGCCCTCCCCGCCGTCCCCTTCCCCACCCACAGCCGCGCGGTGCCCGGCTCGCCCTTGTCCGGGCGCGCCGACAGCGCGTCCAACAGCAGCACGTCCTTCACCCGCAGGCTCGCCAGGTCCTGGCCGGAAATCTCCGCCGAGCCAATCTCCGCGCGCAGCCAGTTGCGCACCGCCGACAGCCGGCTCGCGAAGGCCTCCAGGTCCGCCTTCCCCCGGGCCCGCCGCTGCGCGCTCTCCACCGCCGGCTCGGCCGCGTCCAGCACCGCCGCGGGCACCACCAGCCGCACCATGCCGCTGTGCGGGCCCAGCGTCGCGTGCAGGTGGACCGCCAGCATGGGGCCGTCATCGCCCAGCCGCGCGGAGACCTCATCCACGCCCCGGGCCACGCCGTCCAGCCGGGGGCGAGGCACCGCCGCTTGCAGCCCCGGCGCCAGCACCTTGAGGCCCTCGAGGACAACGTAGGCCATCACGCCCTCCTCGATGTCCGTCAGCGGCCGCAGGCCCACCGTCTCACCGGCGCCGCCCAGCAGCAGGTCCACCGCCACGTGCGCCAGCGCCAGCTCCACCTCCAGCACCGCCCGGCCCTGCAGCGCCCCGGGCGCCAGCACCGCCAGGAACGTGGGGTCCCCCAGGAAGCGCCGCAGCTCCGCCATGGGCCGCACCTGGACGGACTCCACCGTCAGGCGCACCTCCGCGTCGAACAGCTCCTTGAGCCGCGCCGCCACGGCCGCCGACGTCCCATCCGCCGGCGTCAGCCACCGCAGCCGCTCGGCGAGCAGCCCCTGCGCCCGGGAGACCTTCTCCAGGTTCCGGAACACGAAGGGACGCCAGCCGCGCTCCTCACGGGCCGCGGGCGGCTGGGACGCGGGAGGCTCCTGGCGCGAAGGCCGGAGCTGGCGCAGGTCCACCAGCATCGTGCGCTCGTGGACGCCCGGTCCTTCGTCCTCGGATTCGAGACTCATGCCTTCGCCTCGAAGCGTACGTCTTCTAGCCGGAGCCCACGGCCATTGAGCGCGGACCGCAGGCCCTCGCTCGCCTCTTCGAGCTGCTTGAGCACCTCGCGGTTGCTGCCGCTGAAGGTGGCCGAAATCTTCCCGTTCCGGGCGCTGACCTTGATGGACAGGCCGCTGAGCACGTCACCCCGCAGGTCGATCTGGAACTCCGCGTTGCCGGCGGCGTTGGTGCCCACCCGGACGCGGTCCACGATTTTCTGCGCGATTTCGGTGGCCAGGGCGCGCAGGCGCTCCGAGCCCGCGGTGTCCTTGGGCTTGGCCACCGGCACCGGCGCCATCAGCGCGGGGTTGAAGCGGAAGCCGGGGGCGATGGACTCCGACCCGCCCTCCTTCTTGTCCTTGCCGCCGCTGCTGCCCTTGCCGCCGCCCGCGTCGGCGTCCGCCCGGACGGCGGCGCCCCGCTCGGAGCTGACCTGGCCCAGGGAGGACTCCGCCTTGCCCAGGTCCTTCTCCCGGCTGTCAGAGGTCTTCCTCTCGTCGGCGCGCCGCGTGTCCCGGGCGTCCGACGCGCGCGAGCCGCCCCGGGCCTCCGAGGACTGGGCCTGCGCCTGGGCCTGGGTGTGCGGCTGGGCCAGCTCCTTCAGGCCGGGCTGCTGCTCCTGCTGCACCCGCTCCCCGAACGTCTTGCCCTGCTGCGTGGCCCGCGCGAGGACGGCGCGCGCCAGCCCTCCCTGCTGTTGTTGGGGCGGCGCGGGCGCCGGGCCCGGCGGTGGAGGCGGCTGCTGGGACTGCTGCATCAGCCGCTGGAAGGCGGAGGCCCCCTCCTGGCGCTTCTTGGCCTGGCCCTCGGCGAGCTTCTTCTCCTGGAGGAGGCGCTCGGCCATGCGCGCTGCTTCGCGATCGTCGTCAACTCGGCTCATGACGTCATTCCAGGGGGTTGGGGAGGGCGCAGGTTACTTGCGCTGACGCGCCAGGAACAAGGCGTTGCCAATCTCCTCCTGGTTCAGCTCCTCACGCTGTTGCCGCTCGTACTTCACCTGCTTCTGCCAGTTCTCTCGGTGCTTCTCGATGGCCTTCAGCTCCTTGGCCGCCTCCGCCATCTCCCGCCGGCGCTGATCCACCACGCGCTCGGCCACCTTGACGGCCTCCCGCTGGCGCTCCACCTCCAGCGCCACCTGCGCCTCCTCGTCCTTCAGGCGCTCCTCGAAGCGGCTCATCATGTTCATGCCGTTGATGCCGGCACCCTTGAACATGACCTCCTTCAGGTAGGCGGCCACCTTGGCCTTGCGCTCGCGCTTGCGCTGCTCCAGGTCGTCGATGAGACGCTGGAGCTCCGCCTTCTCCTTCTCCAGCGCCTTGATGGCGGAGGAAAAGGCCTGCTCCGCCTCTTCCTTGGCCCGGGCGCGCATGTCCTGCAGGGCCTGCAACCGGTACGGGGGCATGTTGGCCCCATCCTAACCCGGAATCCCCGCCGTGCACCCCTGGCCGGCGCCTTACTCGTCGAACAAGGCGATGAGCTGGGACACCGTGTCCTCGAACTCGGAATTGGAGTGGGTGTCCTGCTTGAGGAAATCGATGATGGCGTCGTACTTGTCGATGGCCTGATCCGTGCGGGGATCCGTCCCGTACTGGTAGGCCCCCAGGAGGATGAGGTCGCGCTGCTTCTCGTACGTGGAGAGCAGCTCGCGCAGCCGTCCCGCCGCCTTCTTGTGGTCCTTGGAGACGATGCCGCTCATCACACGGCTGAGGCTGGCGAGCACATCCATGGCCGGCCACTGGTTGCGCTCACCCAGGGCACGGTTGAGGATGAAGTGGCCGTCGAGAATACCGCGGACCTCGTCGGCGATGGGCTCTTCCATGTCACCGCCGGCCACGAGGCAGGTGTAGATGGCGGTGCACTTGCCCTTCTCCGAGTTGCCCGTGCGCTCCAGGATGCGCGGCAGCATGGAGAACACGCTCGGCGGGTAACCCTGACGGGCCGGGGGCTCCCCCACGGCGAGACCGATTTCACGCTGGGCACGCGCCAGACGCGTCACCGTGTCGAGCATGAAGAGCACGTTGCCGCCGCGCTCGCGGAAGTATTCGGCGATGGCGGTGGCGACATAGGCCGCGCGCAGACGCACGAGGCTGGGCTGGTCGGAGGTGGCGCACACCAGCAC
This sequence comes from Myxococcus sp. 1LA, assembly GCA_046520405.1. Taxonomy (GTDB): domain Bacteria; phylum Myxococcota; class Myxococcia; order Myxococcales; family Myxococcaceae; genus Myxococcus. The sequence continues at coordinate 1,846 of JBKGHI010000201.1, read as the reverse complement.
GGAGCGCTTCATGCCCTCCTCGCCCATGGCGTCCTCGATGAACTCGCGCACTTCGCGGCCACGTTCGCCGATGAGCGCCACCACACAGAGGTCCGCCTTGGTGTTCCGGGCGATCTGCCCCATCAGCGTGGACTTACCGACGCCGGAGCCTGCGAAGAGGCCCACGCGCTGGCCCTCGCCCACCGTGAGCAGACCGTCGATGCAGCGCACCCCCAGGGGCAGCGGCCGCTCGATGCGCTGACGCGTGAAGGGGTCCGGGCAGTCGCGGTCCACGGACCAGTCGATGAGGCCCTCGTCCGGCAAGGGGTGGCCGTCCATGGGCTCGCCGATGCCATTGAGCACGCGGCCCAGCAGCGCCTCTCCGCACTTGATGCTCAGCGGCTTGCCAGTGGGGATGACCTCGCTGTCGGGACCGATGCCCTGCAGCTCGCCCAGGGGCATGAGCATCACCTCATCCCCCTGGAAGCCCACCACCTCCGCCCTCACCGCGCCGCGGTTGCGGCTCTTGATGAGCACCAGCTCGCCCACGCGCACGTTGGGCACGCTGGCCTTGATGATGAGGCCCGTCAGCTCCGTGACGCGGCCGCGCACGCGCACGACCTGGGCTTCCTTGATGAGGTCGAAGTACCGGGAGAGGTCGATGGCCATGGGCGTGTCCCTGGACGCTCCGGCCTAGGCCGGCCCTTCCTTGCGGGCGGTGTCCGGCAGCAGGACGTTCTGGAGCATCTCCAACTGCGTGGGGAGCTGGGCGTCCACCGTGCCGAACTCCGTCTGGACGATGCAGCCCACGGGGGCCACTTCCGGGTCCTCCTTGATGGCCAGGTCCACGGCGCGGCCGATGAGCTCCATCAAGACGGGCTTCTTCGCGCGGAGCACGGCGGCCGTCTTCGGGTGGACCCGCAGAATCATGGAGCGGGCGCTGCGCAGGTTCTCGATGGCGGAAGCGCACAGCTCCACCATCAGCTCCGGGTCCTTCTCCAGGCTGCGGCCGATGATCTTCTCCGCCACCTTGAGCGACAGGGCGATGACGTCCTGCTCGTGGCCGCCCAGCACCTCCCCCGCCTGCATCTTCGCGCGGAGGATGATTTCGGTGGCCTGCGCCAGGCCCTCCTGGCGGCCCTGCTCGCGCGTCTTGGCGAGGAGCTCCTCGCGCTCGCGCTGCGCCTCCGCGAGGATGCGCTCCTTCTCGCGCTGGGCCTCCTCGAGGATGGCCGAAGCCCCCTGACGGGCCTCGAAGACCTCGGCGTTCATCACTCCCGCGCGGGGAGGTCGCAGCACGGGACGCTCGGGCGCGTGCGCCGGCTCCGCCGTCCCATCACCTCTGATCACCTTGCCGATCGCCATGGGCCGCTCCTTGCGGGCCGGATGCTAGCGCGTTCCGCCCTTGGGTCCACGTCCCCCTGCACCAGGAGGCACCGGCCGGTCGGTACCCGACGGAGAGCGGGGCCGGCGCTGGACAGCCGTCCCCTCCCCCCGGGGCTTGGGCATGGGCGCCAGGGACGGCGAGGTGATGGCCCGGCCCACCAGGACCCGGGGAGGACGCTCCGGCTCCTGGGCGTCAGGGGGCTTGGCCCGCCCGCCGCCCTGCGCACCGGACGAGCGCGACCGGAACACCCGGGAGACCTCTGAGTCCTCCCGGTCCGAGTCCGGGAGTTCCGCCCGAGGCTTCATGCGAGCGACCCGGGGCGGCACCTCGTCCGGGCGCTGCGGCCCCCGGGCCGCCACGCGGGAGCGCTCATCCGCGGGACGCGCCTGGACCCGGGAGCCCCCGGCGACCCGGGAACGCTCGTCCGAGCGCCCTGGACTCGGGAACCTTCGGCGCCAGGGTGAACGCGAGAGCCCTCCG
>JBKGHI010000200.1:0-16827 GCA_046520405.1 Myxococcus sp. 1LA | reverse complement strand
GGCAGCCCCACCGCGCCCGGCGTGCGCGCCGCCGGCGTGGCATCGAAGAGGTACACGCCGAAGCCTCGCTCCCGAAGCCGGCCCGCCAGGGCCTCCACGGCGGGCGCGTGCTCCGCCAGCTCCGGGGCGCGCAGCAGCCGGCGTTGGACACCCTCCTCCGTCCATCCCTCCGGCAGGGCCCGCGCGAGCTGGTCCCGCTCTGTGGCCTCCAGCAGCGCGTGCAGCAAGGCCTTCTTCGCGTCCGGGTGCGCGCCGGAGCCATTGCTCGTCCACGCCACCGCCACCGGCCCCAGCGCGGGGCTTCCGGCGGGCGGCACGTGCAGGCCCTGGGCGGGCACCCACACCGGCTCGCCGGAGTACAGGTCCGTGGCCTCGCGCCAGGCACAGCGCACGTGCGGGCTCCACAGGCGCGGCGCCACCAGCGCCCCCGCCGAACCCAACGCCTCCGCGCCCCACAGCGTGCCCATGCGGTCATCCAGCTCCGCGAGTGAGCCCCACACGAGCGCGTCCGGCGTCACCGTCTCCGCCGCCCACAGCTCCGCCGTCTCCAGCAGCGCGCCCCAGGCCGCGTCCTCGTAGGAGAGGCCCTTGCCGTTGCACACCTGCAGGACGTGGCCGCCCGGACGCACCGCGCAGGCCACCTCCACGCCGGTCCGGTCCAACCCGGTGACGCGCGCCACCCGCGTCACGCCCATGGCCTGGGCCAGTCGTTGTTGAAACCGCCGCGAAGACAGCTCGTCCCTGGGAGGCCGCACGGGCGCGGACCTTATCCTGAACGCATGTCCGCCGGGTCCCTGGCAAACGTGGTAGGGACCGGGGCGCATGCTTTCCGTCGGAGACACCGCTCCGGACTTCACCGCCACCGACTGTCACGGGGCATCCTTCCGGTTGTCCTCCCTGCGCGGCCGGCGCGTGGTGCTCTTCTTCTTCCCCAAGGCCTTCACGGTGGGTTGCACCATCGAGAACCGCGCGTTCCGCGACAACCACGAGGTGCTCAAGGGCCTGGGCGCTGAACTGGTGGGCGTGTCGGTGGACACGCAGCGCACGCAGTGCGAGTTCGCGGAGGCCGAAGGCATCCACTTCTCATTGTTGGGAGACGCGGACCGGAGCATCAGCCGCGCCTATGACGTGCTCTGGCCGGTGCTCAACGTCGACCGCCGCGTCACCTTCATCCTCGGCGCGGACGGCCGCGTCGAGGAGGTCATCCGGCACGAGGTGCGCGTCTACCGGCACCTGGACGACGTGCTCCGCTACCTGCGCGCGAACCCGCCCCGCTGACGGGCACTCACTCCCACGCGCAGTGGTATTCGCAGTGTGGCGCGCCGCGGGCCCGGCACATGGGGTGGGTGATGCGCACGGCGCGGCCCCCGCACAGCTCGATGGCCCGCGCGTGCCAGCCGATGATGGTGAAACAGTCCGGCTCGGTGACGTTCTCCGCGCCGAAGGTCCGCAGCACGGCGGAGCTCGGCCCCGTCTGCTCGTAGGTGCGCGAGCCCACCGCGTAATAGAAGCGGTAGATTTGCGGTGCCTGGCTGAGCAGGAAGTGCGGGTCTCCGGCCCGGATGAAGACATGCTGCGCGCCGTGCAGCGCCTCTTCGGCGGAGGCGCGCCCCATCTCGATGAAGGCCCGGTCCTTGTCCTCGGGTGACATCACCCCCGCGATGGCCGCGTCCAGCCGCAGGTTCAGCTCCAGCGGGTACCAGCCGACCGGCAGCAGCATCTTGCGCAGCAGCGCCTGGTCCTCCGCGGGCAAGCGCCGCAGGACCTCATCGACGCGGACCTGCCCACCATGCTGGCGCAGCATGTTGAGCCGCGAGATGAGCACGCCGCCCTTGATGCGTGAGCCACTGCCTTGGGTCAACATGCCCCCGTCCCAGGTCGGAACCGCTCACGTATTGTCCCAGGGCCGCCCGCTCCCCTTCAACCCGGCAAGGCACGATTCCTACCCCGATAGTCCTAAATTCAAGAACAGCCTGAAATCGCCAAGGGAAATCTGCCGAAATTAACCTTTTTCTCCGTCCCGGGTTGGAGCCACGTGAGCATCAGGAAGACAGGCGGCCGGGTGGTGTCCCTGCCCGTGCGCATGGCCCGGGCGGGCCTGGAGCGAGCGCCGGACGAGGCGCTCTGCCGCGCCTTCCTGGACGGCGAGCCGGCGGCCTTCGAGGTGCTGGTGATGCGGCACCGCACGCTCGTCTTCTCGCTGGTGCGCCGCTACGTGACGCGCCCGGAGGACGCGGCGGACCTGGTGCAGAGCGCCTTCCTCCGAGCGCTGGAGGCCTCCCGCCGCGTCTTCGCGCGCTTCACGCCGTCAGGGCCGGCGCCCTTCCGGGCCTGGCTGGTACGCATCGCCCTGAACCTGGCGAAGAACCACGCGCGACAGGGCCAGCGCTGGCGCCCCGTGCTGGTCGCCGCCGGTCCGGACGACGTGGTGGAGGACCCGTCGGAGTCCGCGCAGGAGCGGATGGAGCGGGCCGAGCGTGAACGGCAGGTGCGCGCCGAGGTGCTCACCCTGCCCCGCCGCCAGCGCGAGGTGCTGACGCTGCGTGTGGACGGCGGGCTGGCGTTCAAGGACATCGCCGAGACGCTCGGCATCACGGAGAACAACGCGAAGGTGCAGTTCCACCATGCGATGAAGCGCCTCAAGGCGCGGGTGGGCGTGCCGGAGGAGAAGGACTGATGGCTGCATGCCCTGAGCAGGAAGAGCGGCTGGACCTGCACGCCGCGGGAGCGCTGGAGGACGACGAGGCGCTGGGACTCATCCAACACCTGGAGGGTTGCGAGGGGTGCCGGCAGGCGCTCGCGGCGTCCAGGGAGGTGCTCTCGCTGGTGGGGCTGCCTCCGCTGTCGTCCCAGGAGAAGACGGAGCTGGAGGAGCTGCCCCGGCGCACGTTGTCTGAGTGGCGGCGCGGCGCCCGGCGACAGGGCGTGGGGCTGAGGACGCTGGGCGCGCTGGTGGCCACCGCCGCGGCGGTGACCGCGGTGCTGCTGGTGCCCGGCACGTGGCACCTGACGGGCCCACAGACGCCCGTGACGGTGACGACGCTCCCCGCGACCACGGCCACCGCGGAGGACGTCGACGCCGAGACGATGGCCGCCTTCGAGGCATGGGCGGGGCTGGAGCCGCTGGACGCGGTCCTCATCGAGGACTCCGAGGGCTGGGACGAAGACATCGACTTCGACGTGGGAGAGACGCTGTGAGGACGACGGTGCGGACGCGTGTGGCGGTGATGATGTTGGCCCTGCTGCCCTGGGTGGCGGTGGCCTCGCCCACCGGGCGTGAGGCCCGCGTCGAGGAGCGCCTGATGCGCGCGGAACAGCGGCAGCGGCTGCGGCAGGTGCTGGAGTTGTCGGACGCCCTGGGCCTGGACAACGCGCAGGCGCTGAAGATGGAGAAGACGCTGGAGCAGTTCGACGAGCGTCGACGCCCGCTGCGCAAGCAGGTGCGTGAAGCGGCGCGCGTGCTTCACCAGGCGTCCCGTGGCGACAGCGACGCCCTGGCGCGAGTGGACGCGGCGGCGCTGAGCGCGTTCGAAGCGCGCGAGCGCATCGCGGCGCTCGACAAGGAGCTGTACCTGACGCTGGCGAAGGAGCTGCCGCAGGACAAGCGCGCCCGGCTCGCGCTCACCCTGGCGCGCAGCGAGGGGCGCCAGAAGATGAAGCGGGAGCTCGGGAAGGACTAGCCCCGCGGGCGGGGAGGACCGGGCATCCCTCTCGGAGGCGAGCGCCGTGCCGTGGCTACCGTCAGCAAGGCAACGGCGCGCACCGCGCCGCCACCGAGGAGGCTTCCTTGCGGCTGCTGACCCGAATCGCCCCACCGCTGCTGGCGCTGGCTTTGGCCGCCTGCTCCGGCATCGATGTGAATACCAACTATGACCCCACCGCCACGCAGAAGCTGGAGGGGTACCGCACCTATGCCTGGCTCCCACAGCCCACGGGCACGGACGACCGCGTCTACAACCCCATCGTCGGCGCGCGCGTCGAGCAGACGGTGGACCGCTACCTGACCTCGCGCGGCTACAAGAAGGTGGACACCGGCGACACCCCGGACTTCCTCATCGGCTGGCACGGCGCCATCCACAACGGGCTGAAGGCGGAGACGGTGGACGCGTACTACGGCTACCCCTGGGGCGGCCCCTTCACGGACCCGTTCTACGCGGGCGGCGCCGTCACCATGCCGGAGACGTACCTGCGCGAGTACGAGGAAGGCTCGCTCATCCTCGACATCGTCGACCCCCAGTCGAAGCAGCTCGTCTGGCGCGGCACCGCGCAGGCGGAGCTGGATGAGAACGCCAGCACGGAGAAGCAGCAGAAGAAGCTGGATGCGTCGGTGAAGGAGATGCTGGAGCGATTCCCGCCCAAGGCGAAGTGACAGCCCCTGGGCGCAGCGGCCCGCGCCTTCACGGCGCGGGCTGCTCGGCGGCCAGCCCCTCCGTCACGACGGGGACGATGAGCGGCCGCTCCAGGCGCTCCCGCTCCCAACCGCCCAGGTCCGCGCAGGCCTCGTAGGTGCTCTGGAGGAAGTCGAGCAGGTACGCCTTCGGGTCCTCCGCGCGCCGCACGTCGTCGTACGCCAGCAGGAACTCCTTGATGTTGGTGTCGTAGCGGGCCTCGGCGGGGCGCACGCTGGCGCGCGCGAAGCCGTCCGGCTCGGGAGCCGCGTAGCTGTAGAAGGCCGCGCCGCCCGTGGCCTGCAAGCCGGGCCAGAAGCCCGCGCTGCTGACCTCCTCGCAGTAGGCCTCCTGGGTGATGGGGTCCGCCCCGGGGCGCTCCGGCGCGGGCCGCCCCGAGAAGCGCGTCACCGCCAGGTCGAAGCTCCCCCAGAAGAAGTGCACCGGGCTGCACTTGCCGGTGAAGCGCGCGCGGAACGCCTCGAAGACGAGCGTGGCCTGCAACTGGGCCCGCCACCAGCGCTCCACCGCGTCACCGTCATAGCTGGCGTGGCGAAAGTCCTCGCCGAAAGGCGTGATGTCGTCGGGAATCTCGACGGGCTGCTCCCAGATGCGCACCTCGATGCCCATGGACCGCAGCGTCGCCATGAAGTCCCGGTAGAACTCCGCGACGGGCCGGGGCTCCAGCGCCATCACCCGGGACGGCCCGCGGTTGGCGTGCACGTGCAGCTCGTGCGAGCGGAAGTCGAACTCCACCTCGAAGGCGCCACTTGCATACGGGATGAGGCCCGTCGTCATGCCTCGCGCCGTCACGCGGAACGCGACGTTCCACCAGTGATTCTGCGGCGGCGTCAGCGCCAGCTTCACCTTGCCGACGACCTGCGTGTACCGGTGCAGCGTGGCGTAGGTGTCCTTCCACTCGTCCAGAGGCAGTGGGGGCCACGCCTCGTCCAGAGTGTCCATGGGGTCTCCCTTCAAGCCGTGTCGGCATTCAGGGTGAGACCCCGCCAGCGCCCATGCCAGGGCGCCAGCCAGGGCCGCATGCCACCAGGGCGGGGACCAGAGGGCCAGCCCCCACGCGCCCTCTCAGGGGCTACGGCTGCGCGAGCGCGCTGTCGATGGCCGCCTTCAGCTCGGCGCTGTCCGGCGTCACCGCGCTGGGGAAGCCGGCCTTCACCTGGCCGTCCTTGCCCACCACGTATTTGTGGAAGTTCCACTTGGGCGCGGGGTGGTGCTGCGACAGGAACGCGTAGACGGGCGACTGGCCGTCCCCCTTCGTCTTCACCTTCTCGAACATGGGGAAGGTGACCTTGTAGCGCAGCTCGCAGAACTTCTTGATTTCCTCCGACGAGCCCGGCTCCTGCCCGCCGAAGTCGTTGGACGGGAAGCCCACCACCACCAGGCCCTTGTCCTTGTATTCCTGGTGGAGCTTCTCCAGGCCCGCGTACTGCGGCGTGTAGCCACATTCGGACGCGGTGTTCACCACCAGGACGACCTTGCCCTGGTAGCCGGTCAGCTTCTCCGGCTTGCCGTCGAGCCGGTTCGCGGTGAGGTCATGGAAGGACATGGGCTTCTTCTCGCTCGTGGGGGCGGACTTCGCGGGGGACGGCTTCGGCGCCGCGGCCCACGCGGGGGTGAAGGCCAGCGCCGAGGCCAGGGTCAACAGGGGGAGGGTTTTCATGCCGTCCCCCAGGATGCCCCAGTCCCCCGCCCGTTTCACGCACGCCGAGCCGCGGCACGAGGACGCGTGTCCTCGCCCGAAAAGAGCGACTTGAGCACCCGGCCGGTGGGCGTCTTCAGCTTCGCCACCTCCCGAGGCGTCCCCGTGGCGACAATGTGACCTCCCGCCTCACCTCCGTCAGGACCCAGCTCCACCACGTGGTCTCCCGCGCCAATCACGGACGGGTGGTGCTCGATGACCACCAACGTGTCGCCGCGGTCCACCAGCCGGCCCATGAAGGTGATGAGCTTCTCCACGTCCCCCAGGTGCAGGCCGGTGGTGGGCTCGTCCAGCACGTACAACGTGGGCTCGTGCCGGGCGGACGCCGTCAGCTCGGCCGCCAGTTTCAGGCGCTGCGCCTCGCCGCCGGACAGGGTGTTGGAGCCCTGACCCAACTGGAGGTAGCCCACGCCCAGGTCGGCCAGGCACTCCAGCGGCGCGGCCACGCGGGGCAGCGCCTTGAAGACGTCCTTGGCCTCGTCCGCGGACAGGCGCAGCACGTCGCCAATGGTGAGCCCGTGGTAGCGCACCTCCAGCGTGGCCGCGTCGAAGCGCGCGCCGTTGCAGGCCTCGCACGGCGTCACCACGTCCGGGAGGAAGGACATCTCGTGGGAGATGGCGCCCTGCCCTTCACACGCATTGCACCGGCCGCCGCTGGCGGAGTTGAAGGAGAAGCGCGTGGGCGAGAAGCCCTTGATCTTCGCCTCGGGCGTGGCCGCGAACACGCGGCGCAATTCATCCCAGATGCCCAGGAACGTCGCCGGCACCGAGCGCGGCGTGCGGCCGATGGGCGACTGGTCCACCGACAGCACGCGCTTCACCGCCTCCGCGCCATGCAGCGACGTGAAGGGGCCGGGCTTCGCCGTGACGCGGTCCAGCTTCTCGCGCAGCGCCGGGTACAGCACCTGGCGAATCAGCGTGCTCTTCCCGGAGCCCGACACGCCGGACACCACGTTGAGCCGCCCCACCGGCAGCCGCAGGTCCACCCGCTTCAGGTTGTTCGCCCGCGCGCCCTTGAGCTCAATCCACTGCTTCGGCTCGCCACGCCCGGAGGGAGGCCGCACCTGCGCCTCCTTCAAGGCGCGCGCGGTGGGCGAATCACTCTCCAGCACCACGTCCGGAGGCCCCTCCGCCAGGATGTGCCCGCCGCCACGGCCACCGGTGGGCCCCAGGTCCAACAGGTGGTCCGCCGCGCGGATGGTGTCCGAGTCGTGCTCCACCACCAGCACCGTGGAGCCCGTGGCCACCAGTGCGCGCAGGTTGTCCAGCAGCCGGTGCGTGTCACGCGGGTGCAAGCCGATGGTGGGCTCGTCCAGCACGTACATGGCGCCGGTGAGGCCCGCGCCCAACTGCGCGGACAGGCGCAGGCGCTGCATCTCCCCGCCTGACAGCGTGGCGGCGTTTCGGTCCAGGGACAGGTAGCCCAGGCCCACGCGCTCCAGGAACTCCATGCGGCGCAGCAGCTCCTGCCGGGACGGCTCGCCCAGGAGCGCCCGGTCTCCCTTGAACTTCCAGCCGCGCACCCGCTCCAGCGTGGACGCCACGGACGCCTGCACCACCTCGTGGTAGCGCGCGCCCTCCAGCCGCACGCCCCGGGGCACGGGGGCCAGCCGGCTGCCGCCGCACGTGCGGCACGGCGCCACCTCGCCTTCCGCCATCGCCTCGGCGCCGCCCTGCACGCCGGTGCCCTCGCACGACTCGCAGCGGCCCTGCCTGGTGTTGAAGGAGAACCAGCGCGGGTCCAGCTCCGGCACGGCGGTGCCGCACTTGGGGCAGGTGCGCTCGGTGGACAGCAGCGTCTCGCCCTTGCCGGCGGACACCTTCACCGCGCCCTGGCCCCAGCCCAGCGCCTTCTCGAAGACGTCGCGTTCCAACTTCGACAGCTTGCCCTCGTACATGACGAGGTCGATGTCGTGCTCGCGCGTCTTCGCCAGGCGCGGCGGGTCATCCGTGGACGCCAGCTTCCCGTCGACGATGGCTTGCGTGATTCCCGCCCGCGCGGCCGCCGTGAAGACGTCCAGGTAGGTGCCCTTGCGCGAGCGCACCGCGGGCGCCAGCAGCGTGCCTTCGCCCTTCATCGCCGTGAGCTGCGCGAAGAGCAGGTCCGGAGACATGGAGGTGATGGGCGAGTCGTCATTCGGGCAGTGCGACTCACCCAGCTTGGCGAACAGCAGGCGCAGGTAGTGGGCCACCTCGGTGACGGTGGCCACGGTGCTGGTGGCCCCCGCGCGCGAGGTGCGCTGCTCCAGCGCCACCGACGGTGGCAGCGAGCTGATGCGCTCCACGTCCGGACGCGGCATGGAGGGCAGGAACTGCCGCGCGTAGGGGCTCAGCGTCTCCAGGAAGCGGCGCTGCCCTTCGGCGAACACCACGTCGAACACGAGCGAGCTCTTGCCGGAGCCGCTCGGCCCGGTGACGACGGTCATCTTCCCCAGCGGAATCCGGCACGACACGTCATGCAGGTTGTGCTCGCGCGCGTGCTCCACCTCGATGGCGGGCACCTCGCCCTTGCCCGGCTTGCGCAGCTTCACCGCGCGGCCCAGCGGCTTGCGCTCGCCACGCAGGGCCTGGGCGGTGGCGCCCTTGCCGCGCGCCACGTCCTCCGGCGTCCCTTCCGCCACCAGCCGGCCACCGTCGCGGCCACCCACCGGTCCCAGGTCGATGACCCAGTCCGAGGCCTTCATCACCGCCACGTCATGGTCCACCACCAGCACGCTGCCGCCGAAGTCCACCAGCGCGTTCAACGCGGTGATGACGTGCCGCACATCCTCCGCGTGCAGGCCGGCGCTGGGCTCGTCGATGAGGAACAGCGTCCCCTGCGCCTCGCTGGCCAGCGCGCGCGCCAGCTTCAACCGCTGCGCCTCACCGCCGGACAGCGTGGACAGCGGCTGTCCCAGCGGCAGGTAGCCCAGGCCCAGCCGCGCCACCGGCCCCAGCGCGCGCTTCAGCGCCGTGTCGCCGCCGAAGTGCTGGAGCACCTCGTCCACCGTCATCTCCAGCACCTGGGCCACGCTGAAGCCCTGGTGACGGACGGCCAGCACCTCTTCCTTGAAGCGGCGGCCCCGGCACACCGGGCACAGCAGCGCCACGTCGGCCAGGAACTGCATCTCCACCGTCTCGTAGCCTTCGCCCGAGCAGGCCTCGCAGCGGCCCTTGTCGACGTTGAAGGAGAAGTGCGCCGCCGTGAGGCCACGCACCTCCGCGTCGGGCTCGGAGGCGAAGCGCTCGCGCAGCCGGTCCCAGGCCTTGGTGTACGTGGCCGCGTTGCCGCGCGACGTGCGGCCCAGCGGGGACTGGTCCACCAGGGTGATGGCCCTCACCGCCTCCATGCCCTCCACCGCGTCCACCGCGCCGGGCGCCTCCACGTCCTTCACGCCCAGCCGCCGCGCCAGGTGCCGGTACAGCACCTCGTCCATCAGCGTGCTCTTGCCCGAGCCGCTGGGCCCCGTCACCGCGCACAACACGCCCAGGGGCACCTTCACCGTGAGGTCCTTCAGGTTGTGCTCGCGGGCGCCCCGAATCACCAGCTCACCGGTGCGCGTGCGCGGCGTGCGCTTCACCTCGTCCAAGCCGGCCAGCAACCGGCCCGTGGGCAGGTCCTGCTTCTTCGCCAGGGCCTCCGGCGTTCCGTCGAACACGAGCCGCCCGCCCTGCTTGCCCGCCCCGGGCCCCAGCTCCAGCACGCGGTGCGCGGAGCGGATGACCAGCGGGTCATGCTCGATGACCAGCGCGATGTTGCCCCGCTCCGCCAGCTCCGCGATGGCCTCCGTCAGCGGCGGCACGTCGCCCGGGTGCAGGCCCACGGTGGGCTCATCCAGGACGAAGAGCGCGCCGGTGAGGGACGTGCCCAGCGCGGCCGTCAGGGACACCCGCTGCGCCTCGCCACCCGACAGCGTGCGCGCGGGGCGGTCCAACGTGAGGTAGCCCAGGCCCACCCGCTGGAGGTAGCGCAGGCGGCCGGCCAGCTCGCGCCGCGCCAGCTCGCCCTGCCCCGTGGTGGTGCGCAGCGCGTCCAGCCGCGCCAGCGCGTCCGTCAGCTCCAGGTGGTGCCACGACGGCAAATCCAGCCCGCCCACGCGGTACGCGCGCGCCTGGGCGTTGAGGCGTCCGCCGCCGCAGCTCTCGCACAGCGTATAGGCGCGGTAGCGCGCCAGCAGCACGCGCACGTGCATCTTGTACGTGCGGCCCTCCATCCACCGGAACCACGCGCGCACGCCCGGATAGGCGCGGCCGTCGTCGTAGTCGCCCTCGCCTTCCAGCACGGACTCGCGCTGCTCGGGCGTCAGCAGGCCCCAGGGCTTGTCCCAGGGAATCCCCCGCGCCTTGCACCAGCGCTGGAGCATGCCGCGCTCCCACGTGGTGGACTGGCCGGACCACGGGCGGATGGCGCCCTGGGACAGGCTCAGGTCCGGGTTGGGAATCACCTTGCCCCAGTCGATGCCAATGGTGCGGCCGAACCCGCGGCACGCGGCGCACGCCCCCACCGGGGACTGGTAGCTGAAGAGGCCGGGCCGCGCGGCCTCGAACTCCCGCGCGCACTTGGGACACACCAGCCCGCGCCGCAGCCGCTGGGGCACGCTCTGGCCGGGGACGAACAGGTGGGCCTCGCCGTCGGCGCGGCTCCACGCGTCCTCCAGGGCCTGCGTCACACGCGACAACTGCGCGTTCGTCAGCTTCACGCGGTCCACCACCACGCGCGCGATTCCGGCCGGGTCGGTCGCCTCGGCGGGACGGAGCGACTCCAGCTCCTTCACCTCGCCCTGCACCATCAGCCGGTGGTAGCCGTCCTTCAGCAGCCGGGCCCGCGCGTCCAGGAAGGCCGCCGTGTCCGGGATGCGCAGCGGGAAGGTGAGGATGGCCTGCGCGTCCGGGTGCTCGCGGATGGCCGCGGCCGCCGCCACGCGCGCGTCCGTCCGCACCGCCTCCACGCCGCAGGTGCCGCACACGGGCACCGCCTCACGGGTGAAGAGCGCGGACAGGTACGGCTCCACGTCCGCCAGCGTGGCCACGGTGGAGCGCGAGCTCTTCACCGGCGCCCGGCGGTCCACCGCCACGCCCGCCGCCACGGGCTCCAGCGCGTCCATCGGCGGCCGCTCCAGCCGCTCGAGGAACTGCCGGGCATACGGGCTGAAGCTCTCCACGAAGCGCCGCTGCCCCTCGGCGTACAGGGTGTCGAGCGCCAGACTCGACTTGCCGGCGCCAGAGACGCCAGTGACACAGACGAACTCTCCTTCCGAGAGGTCGACCGACAGGTCCTTCAGGTTGTGCGTGCGCGCGCCAACGAGGTGAGTCTTGTGCATACGGGTGGCACGTTTAACGACTGGACACTCCGCAGCCAATCACAACTGAGCGAGCCCCCACGGGCACTCGCCTCCCTGGCTGGCGATGGAGCGGACACCCGGGGCCCCAGGCCCGCTCAGGCGTCCGTCCAGCGCACCCGCAGCGCGTACCCGGTGGCCTGCCGCTCCAGCACCTCCACCTGGGGCTTCACCCGGGTGCGCAGCAGGACGCCTTCCACCACGCCCGCGACGAAGTCCGGCAGGGGGTCCGGGTCCACCACGCGGATGCGCCACTCCGCCGTCTGCACTGGCTCCAACAACATCTTCATGTCCTCACGCCCGGCGCGCAGGTACGTGGGCAGTCGCGTCAGACACCGCTCCGTCCCCAGCAGGGGCGCGGCGGTGGCGAAGATGCGGCCCACCAGCGTCTGGGCGAAGCCCTCCACGTAGCGGTACCCCAGGGCGCGGTTGGCCACTTCGGGGGGCTGCCCCCCATACACATGGCGGCGCGCCACGCCCAGGGCCGCCCGCCACACCGCGAGCGGGTAGTACTCCTGCGCGGCCTCCATGTCGTAGCCAATGTCTCTCAAGGATTGGGCGAAGGGCCCCGTGGGCTTCAACGCATGAACGAACAATCCTTCGAAGTTCCGCCGAGGCACCTGCACCGGCAACGGTGGCGGTTTCTGCGGCTCGGTGGCCGTCGTTTCGTCCGCGCCACGCCGTTCCATGCGCTCCCCCCATTTCCACCGGTCCACCCCGGTCCTGAGCACAGTGTAGCAGCCCGGGCGCTTCGTCACCTCCACACCACACCGGCGCGGCCACCCGCTTTTACAACAGCAGACGTCGTGTAACGATGTGCGTTCGTCATCACGAGGAGTTCCATGCGGGTCCTGATTGTCACCCAGGGGGGAGGGGCGGACCTGGCGCCACTCGAAACCCGGCTGCGTGAGCAGGGGCACACGGTGGTCACCGTGACACGCGAAGCGGACGTGCCCGCCGCGTGGCGCAGCGGGACGTGCGCGCTCGTGGTGGTGGATGCCCGGACGGACACCTCCCGCGTCCCGCTGGTGCGCGCGCTGCGCAGCCTGCCCGGCGCGGAGGAGTCCGTCGTCATGCTCCTGGGTCAACGGGGCGCCCTGGGCGCGCTGCGACCCGCCCTGGACGCCGGCGCCGAGGACCTGCTGGCGTGGCCCCTGGATGACGAGGAATGGACGCTGCGACTGGAGCTGGCCCGCCGCCGCTTCGTCCGGCGGGAGGGCCGCAAGGGCATGTCCCTGGGGGATGACCTCAAGGAGACGCTGCTGGCCGTCAGCCCCGTGCCCACGTCCATCACCACCATCGCGGAAGGGCGCGTGGTGGCGGCCAATGACTTCTACTGCCAGCTCTTCGGCTACTCGCGCGAGGAGGTCATCGGGCGCACCACGGTGGAGCTGGCGTTATGGGAGACCCCCGTCGACCGCGCGCAAGTCGTGGAGAAGCTGCGCCGCTTCGGCACGGTGCGCGGCATGGACGCGCAGTACCGCGCCCGCGACGGTGAGATACGGCACACGCTGCTCTTCATGGGGCTGGTGTCCTACGGCGGCACGCCCCACATCATCTCCTTCTTCCCGGACATCACCCCGCTCAAGCACGCCGAGGAGAGCCTGCGCCGCTCCGAGGTGAGCTTCCGCACCCTCATCGGCAGCCTGCCGGACCTGGTGGCCGTCTTCGACACCGGCGCGCGCGTGCGCTACGCCAACAACAAGGTCGCCACCGCCCTGGGCTACGACGACGTCAACGAGCTGCTGGGCAAGCACATCTCCGACATCATCCCGAAGGAGGACTTCGCCAGCGCGGACGCGCGCATGCACGAGGCCATCCGCACCGGCCGCGCGGCGCTCCAGGAGCGGCGGCTCGTCAAGCGCGACGGCAGCGTGCTGCACGTGGAGTCCACCACCTTCCCCCTGCCCTTCGACGGCCAGGACTCCATCGTCTCCGTCTCCCACGACTTGACGGAGCGCTACCAGATGCAGGCGCGGCTGATGCTCGCGCAGCGCATGGCCTCCGTCGGCACGCTGGCGGCGGGCGTGGCGCATGAAATCAACAACCCCCTGGCCTACCTCACCGCCAACCTGGCCTTCGCGCGCGAGGAGCTCGCCAGCGTGCTGCCCTCCGGCACCCGGAGCGTGGAGCCCCGGCTGGCGGAGTCGGTGGCCAGCGCCCAGGCCGCGCTCGCCGAGGCCCAGCAGGGCGCCGACCGGGTGCGCAGCATTGTCCGGGACTTGAAGACGTTCAGCCGGGTGGACTCAGCGGAGAGCACGGAAGTGGACGTCCGGCAGGTGCTGGAGTCCACGCTGAACCTGGCCACCACGGAGATTCGCCACCGCGCCCGCCTGGTGAAGCAGCTCGACGCGGTCCCCACCGTGGTCGGCAACGAGTCCCGGCTGGGTCAGGTGTTCCTCAACCTGCTGGTGAACGCCGCCCAGGCAATTCCCTCGGGGACGCCGGAGCGCCACGAAATCCGCGTCGTCACCCGCCTTTCGAGCAACGGCCGCGTCTGCGTGGAGGTGTCGGACACGGGCGCGGGCATCGCCAAGGAACACCTGCCGCGCCTGTTCGACCCTTTCTTCACCACCAAGGAGCCCGGGGTGGGCACCGGACTGGGCCTGTCCATCTGCCACAGCCTCGTCACCGCGCTCGGCGGGGAAATCCACGTCACCAGCGAGCCGGGCAAGGGCTCCACCTTCCAGGTGCTCCTCAACCCCTCCCAGCGGGCCGGGGTGGCCCAGCCGCCGCCCGCGCCGCCGCCCGCGCCCGCGGAGAAGCGGGGCCGCCTGCTGGTGGTGGACGACGAGCCCCTCGTCTGTACGGCGCTGGGGCGAACCCTGCGTCCGCACCACGACGTCACCCTCTCCACCCGGGCCCAGGAGGCCCTGGAGCGCATCGAGGCCGGAGAGCGCTTCGACGTCGTCTTCTGCGACCTGATGATGCCCGGCATGAGCGGGATGGACTTCTACTCCGCCCTTCAGGCCCGCCATCCGGAGCAGGCCCAACGGGTCATCTTCCTCACCGGCGGCGCGGTGACGCCCCAGGCCCGCGCCTTCCTGGAGTCGGTGCCAAGCCCCCATCTGGAAAAGCCCTTCGCAGGCAGGGAACTCCTCTCCCTGATCCAGGAACGGCTGGCGCACGCCTAGCGAACTGTCAGCCTGTGGAAGATTTGGACAGGCCCCCCTACCCCCTGCCCCTATCCTCCCCACCGCCCCCGGCCGCTGGGCGGGGAACCGTTCACAACAGGCACGCGGGCAGTGTGCCTTCCGTGACCTTCCAGCGACATGACCTCCCCAACCCACTGGAATCACAGCATTTTTACGGTGGCGGATCCACGTATCGCGGGCTGGTACGCGGGTTGCTGAGGCACTGACGCGCCGCACCGCGAGTCCACGCGGAGCGAGCCGTCGGGCGAGGTCCGGGACACCGGAGCCGTTCGGCGAAACCTCTCATTCGGAGGCGCCCGGACGTGACGTCGTTGCGGCAGAAAGCGTTGAAGCTGGGTGCGCCGTGGCTGTGCGCCGTGGCGGTGGCGTCGAGCGGCGCCGCCGTGGCGGCTCCGCCCTCCGCCGCGAAGACCCGGCCCGCGGCCACGAAGGGCACGACGGCCTTCTCCACCGAAACGGTGGTGGAGCGCGCGCGGGCCCTGGCGGCCCGTCCCTACGTGGCGCCGCCGAAGTCGCTGCCCAAGGCGTACAGCCAGCTCAACTACGACCAGTACCGCGACATCCGCTTCCGTCCTGAGAAGGCGCACTGGCGCGACGCGGGCCTGCCTTTCCAGGTGCAGTTCTTCCACCCGGGCTTCCTGTTCCAGTCCCCGGTGGTGATGAACGTCGTGGAGGCGGGCCGCTCGCAGCCGCTGCGCTTCTCCCAGGACCTCTTCAGCTACGGCAAGGTCGTCAACAAGGCCTCCCTGCCCCGCAGCGGCGTGGACGGCTTCGCGGGCCTGCGCTTCCACCACCCCCTCAACAACCCGGACATCTTCGACGAGCTGGCCGTGTTCCAGGGCGCCAGCTACTTCCGCTCGCTGGGCCAGGGCAACCTCTACGGCCTGTCCGCGCGTGGCATCGCCATCGACACCGCGCAGCCCAGCCCCGAGGAGTTCCCGGAGTTTCGTGAGTTCTGGCTGGAGCGCCCGGCCGACGGCGCGAACCTGGTGGTGGTGCACGCGCTGATGGACGGCCCGAGCATCACCGGGGCGTACCGCTTCACCATCACCCCGGGCGCCAACACGGTGATGGAGGTGCAGGCCGCCCTCTTCTCGCGCCGCACCATCGAGAACCTCGGCGTGGCGCCGCTCACCAGCATGTACCTGTTCGGTGAGAACGACCGCGCGAAGTTCGACGACTTCCGCCCGGAGGTCCACGACTCGGACGGCCTGCTCGTCTGGTCCAAGGATGGCGAGCAGCTCTGGCGCCCGCTGCAGAACCCGCGGCAGGTGCGCACCTCCAGCTTCCGCGCGGACAACCCGCGCGCCTTCGGCCTGCTACAGCGGGACACGGCCTTCCACAACTACGAGGACCTGGAGGCGCGCTACGAGCGCCGTCCCAGCGCCTGGGTGGAGCCCGTGGGTGAGTGGGGCGCCGGCGCGGTGCGCCTGGTGGAGATTCCCACGCCCGACGAGACGCACGACAACATCGTCGCCTTCTGGGTGCCGGACACCGCGCTCACCCCGGGCACGCCGCTGCGCGTGGCCTACCGCCTGCACTGGGGCGCGAAGTCGCCCTGGGCCAGCACCGGTGGCGTCGTCACCTCGACGCGCATCACCTCCGCCATCACCCCCGGCATGCCGGTGGGCGAAGGCGTCACCCCGGCCACGCGCCGGTTCATCCTCGACTTCTCTCGTACCGCCCGCGCCGAGGACGGGCCGGTGGAAGCCGTCATCACCACGGCCAAGGGCCAGGTGCTGCGCTCCACCATCCAGCGCCATGAACCTTCCGGTGGCTGGCGCACCACCTTTGAACTGGAGCCCGAGGGCACCAGTGAACCCATCGAGCTGCGCGCGTTCCTGCGGCGCGGTTCGGAGACCCTCACCGAGACCTGGAGCTATCTATGGATTCCGTGACGACGCCGAACACCTGCCCCTCCGTGACGACCGACTGGGTCCGTCCGGAGACGTGCGTGGCGCTCGACGCCTTCTTCCAGGGCTTCGGTTTCGAAGCCGCTGACGACCTGGCCGCGCTGACGGCCTGGGTGCTGGAAGGTGTCACCGCGTCCAACGTGAAGCCGCAGGCCGCCGTGGCCCTGGCCCGGGCTCGCATGGAGACGTGGCTGACGCGCGTGCTGGACATGGACGTGGTGGGCGAAGGCCGCCTGCTGACGCGGGGCCGCGCCGCCTTCGTCCTCTGCGACGGCGCGCGCTCGGCGGCGCTCGCGACATCTGCGCCGAGCGCGTGCCGAGGACGCCGGCTGC